>CBJNAT010000180.1:0-6347 GCA_966434585.1 uncultured Gammaproteobacteria bacterium
TGGCCGCCTCCCGGGTTGCCACGCGCTGGCTTCCCACCTGCACGATGCTGTCTTCTTTGCGCATCCCGGCCGCCGCGGCGATCGAGTTCTGCTGCACATTGCCGATCACGGGACGCAACGCCGGCACGCCGTCGATGAACAGCACCCAATACATGAGCACCGCGAAGACCAGATTGAAAATGGGCCCCGCGAACAGCACGGCAATGCGCTTCCAAACAGGCTGGCGATTGAAAGCACGGTGGGCGTCGGCGGCGGGCACGGGTCCTTCGCGCTCATCGAGCAGCTTCACGTAGCCACCGAGCGGGATGGACGAAATGGCGTATTCGGTGCCATCGATGCGGCTACGTCGCAGCCACAACGGCTTGCCGAACCCGACCGAAAAGCGCAGGACCCGGATGCCGAGCTTGCGAGCGACGATGAAATGGCCGTATTCGTGCACGGCCACCAGGATGCCAGTGGCGATGATGAAGGCCGCGATGGCGATCAGGATTTCAAGCGGGCTCGATGTCATGCAACTTCTCCGGAACGCACCGGCAGGAGGGAGCGCGCCATCTCCCGCGCCCAGGCGTCTGCTGCGAGTACGTCCTCCAGCGAATCGATGGCGGTCACGCGGTGACGCCGCAGCACGGCTTCGATCACTACAGGTATATCGGTGAACGGCAGCTGACGTTCGAGGAACGCTTCGACCGCAACTTCGTTCGCGGCGTTCAACACGGCCGGTGCCGACTCACCCTGCTCCGCCGCCGCGCGCGCCAGAGCGAGGCACGGAAAGCGCTGCACATCGGGCCGCTCGAAATCCAATCGTGCGACCTGCATCAGGTCGAGAGCTGCCACTCCAGAATCGACGCGCGCCGGCCAACCGAGCGCGTGAGCGATTGGCGTACGCATGTCGGGGTTGCCCATCTGTGCGAGCACCGAACCGTCGAGGTACTCCACCATCGAGTGCACGATGCTCTGCGGATGCACCACCACTTCCACGCTTGCGGGCGGCACGCCAAACAACAGACACGCTTCGATCAACTCCAGCCCTTTGTTCATCAACGTCGCGGAGTCTACTGAGATCTTCCGGCCCATGGCCCAGCGCGGGTGTGCGCAGGCCTGCTCGGGTGTCGCAATGCGCAATGCATGCTCCGGCGTTCGCAGAAACGGCCCGCCCGAGGCAGTAAGCAAGATGCGGCGGATCCCCGGAGCACGCGCACCCGCAGGCACGCTGTCGGGTAGACACTGAAAGATCGCATTGTGTTCGCTATCGACCGGGATCAGGCTGGCACCGCTCGCCTTGACCGCTCGCATGAACAATGGCCCTGACATGACGAGCGCTTCTTTGTTCGCTAGCAGGATGCGTTTGCCGGCCTCGGCGGCCGCCAGGCTCGGCAGTAGTCCTGCTGCCCCCACGATCGCAGCCATCACATAGTCGGCTTCGGGATCGCTGGCAATCTGCTTCAGTGCCGCAGCGCCCGACAGCACACGAGTTGGAACGCTCGAGCGAAGCAGCGATTGCTGCAGCCACTCCGCCTGTGGCTCGTCCTGCAGCACCGCGTACCGAGGCCGGTGTTCGAGGCACTGTTCCATGAGGCGTTGGGCATTCTTCGCAGCCGAAATCGCGAAGACACTGAACTTGTCAGCATGCCGAGCCAGCACATCGAGAGTGCTGACACCGATGCTGCCAGTTGAACCGAGAATGGTGACCGCAACACGCTTCACCGCAGCACTCCGAGCCAACCGAGCCCAAGCACGAAGAATGGCGCAGCCGCGGTGATGCTGTCGATGCGATCGAGGGCGCCACCGTGGCCAGGAAACACAGTACCGCTATCCTTCACGCCGGCGTAGCGCTTGAACATGCTCTCGGTGAGGTCGCCGACGATGGACGCAATGACGACGCCGACGCACAGCGCGAGGAAGGGACCCGTCGGGACCTGCAACGACCAGGCAGCCACCAGCGCAACGGCGCTGGCAGCGGCGACCCCGCCGATCACACCTTCCCAGGTTTTTCCGGGACTCACGCGAGGCGCGAGCTTGTAGCGGCCAAGATGCCGGCCCGCGAAGTAGGCGCCCACATCGGCTGCAACGATCAGCAACAGCAGCAGCAATACGAGAAAGCGACCGCCTTCAGGCACGAGACTCAACCGTGCCAGCGCCGTCCAGGCCGGTACGAGAATCAGAAACCCTGCAACGATCGCGAGCACTGCCGAGGCCTTGGGATACGTTGCAACCCAGACGAATGCAAGCAGCCACCAAGCAACCGCGACATACAGCAAGGCCTGCAACCGCTCGGGGGAGTGCGACAGCTCCCAGCAGGCGTACATCGCTACCGCGATGGCCAAGAAGTAAGCGATGCGCGCAGCCACATGCTGAAAGCGCGGAAATGCCGTCCACTCCCAGGCGCCCATGAGCACGAGCGCGCTCAGGAGGACCCACGTGGCGACCGGCGGCAACCACACGAGCGTGGCCAGCACGATGGGCGCGATCACCAGGGCTGTGAGAATCCGCTGTCGAAGCACTAACGCGACTCCACCTGAGCCGGAGTCATGCCGAAGCGCCGTTGTCTGCCGCCGAAGTAGTCGAAGGCCCGTTGCAATTCGGTGGCTTCGAAATCCGGCCAGAGGACGTCGGTGAAGTACAACTCCGTGTAGGCCAAGTTCCACAGAAGGAAATTGCTGATGCGCTGCTCGCCGCCAGTGCGAATCAGCAAATCGGGATCGGGCATTCCTGCGAGCGCGAGATGCGAGCCCAGCGCAGTCTCGTCGATCGCTTCGGGTTGCAATTCGGCTTGCGTGCAACGGCGGGCGAGCTTACGCGTGGCTTGCACGATGTCCCAGCGGCCGCCGTATGCCACTGCAATCACCACGGTCATGCCTGCGTTGTCACGCGTGAGCGCTTCGGCTTGTTGCATGCGATCGCGCAGCGCAGTGGAGAGCTGCTCCAGCTGACCGATGAAGCGCATACGAATGCGGTTCTTGTGGAGATCTTCGACTTCGTTGTCGAGCGCTTCGAGAAAGCGCCCCATCAACATCGAGACTTCCTCTTTCGGCCGTTTCCAGTTTTCGCTCGAGAACGCGAACAGCGTGAGCACCTGCACTCCAGCTTTAGCGCAGTTCTCGACGGTCGCACGAACGGACTTCACCCCCATCGCGTGCCCTGCCGTACGCGGCAAGCCACGCTTGGCAGCCCAGCGACCATTGCCGTCCATGATCACCGCGACATGGCGCGGGACGGCGGCAGCGTTCGAATCGATGGCGCGCAGACCCACGCCTCAGACCTGCATCAACTCTTTTTCTTTCTCGGCGAGCACCTGGTCGATTTCGGCCACGTACTTGTCCGTGAGCTTCTGAATGTCCTCCTGAGCGCGACGATCATCGTCCTGCGACAGGAGCTTCTCTTTGAGCATGTCCTTGATGTCGCCCAGTACGTCGCGCCGCACGTTGCGCACGGCGACGCGCGCGTTTTCGGCTTCATGGCGCACGACCTTGGTCATCTCACGGCGCCGCTCTTCGGTCAGCGCCGGCATGGGCACGCGGATCACTGTGCCCGCGGTGGCTGGGTTGAGACCGAGATCCGATTTCATGATCGCCTTCTCGATCACGGCCACCATGTTCTTCTCCCACGGCGTGACCGTGAGCGTGCGCGCGTCTTCCACCGCCACGTTCGCAACCTGCGGCAGCGGCACTTCCGAGCCGTAGTACTCGACACGCAGATGCTCCAGCAGACTGGGATGCGCTCGTCCGGTACGCAGGCGCTTCAGTTCGTTGCGCAGCGCCAGCACGCATTTCTGCATGCGCTCAACCGCGTCTTTTTTGATGTCGTCCAACATGATCGTTCTCCAAGAACCGCGAGCGCTCGTGGCCGCTCGGGCATTACATCGAATTGGTCACCAGCGTACCGACGTCTTCGCCGCGCACGATGCGCAGCAATTCGCCCGCCTTGGTCAGATCGAACACGCGCAGCGGCAGATCGTTGTCGCGGCACATGACGATCGCGGTAGCGTCCATCACGTTGAGGCGATCCGTCAGCACCTGATCGAACGTCAGACGCGTGTAGCGGGTTGCCGTTGGATTCTTCATCGGGTCGTCGGAGTAGATACCATCCACCTTGGTGGCCTTGAGCAGCAGGTCGGCGTTGATTTCGATTGCACGCAAGCTCGCCGCAGTGTCCGTGGTGAAGAAGGGATTGCCCGTGCCGGCCGCCAGAATCGTGACGCGTCCTTTCTCCAGATGCCGCACCGCGCGGCGACGGATGTACTCCTCGCAGACTTCGTTGATGCGGATCGCCGACATGACGCGGGCGTACAAGCCAAGGGATTCCAGCGCGTCCTGCAAGGCCAGCGAATTCATCACAGTGGCCAACATGCCCATGTGGTCGCCCGTGACGCGATCCATGCCCGCGCGCGCCAATCCCGCACCTCGGAAAATATTGCCCCCGCCGATCACGACCGCAACCTGCATGCCCAGACTCATCACTTCGCGGATCTCGTTGGCAATCCGCTTGAGCATCTTCGGATCGATGCCGTAATCCTCTTCGCCCATCAGGGCTTCGCCAGAGAGTTTCAGCAGGATGCGGCGCAGACCATGGCCTTGCGCGGGACGGGGTGGAGTTGGGTCGTTGGCCGGGCTCAGTGCCATGCAGGGCGCCTTCAGTGATGTACGTCGAATCATTATAAAGAACCCCGCCAGGGGCGGGGTTCTATCACGAAGCGCTGCGACTCTCCCGCTCGAACGAACTTCGAGCGAAACGAGCGGATCGAAGGCAGGCGTGGGCGTTAGCTGCCACGCACCTGCTTCATCACCTCGGCCGCGAAATCTTCCTGCTTCTTTTCGATGCCGGCGCCGACCTCGACGCGCAGGAACGAGCTGACTTCGCCGCCCGATTGCTTCAGGTACTTCTCAACCGATTGATCCGGATCCTTCACGAACGGCTGACCGAGCAGCGTGATCTCATTGAGCCACTTACGCAGGCGGCCTTCGACCATCTTCGCGACGATCGCTTCCGGCTTGCCTTCGCCCTTGGCCTGTTCCATCAGAATGCTGCGTTCCTTCTCGACCAGGTCGGCCGGCACGTCGTTCGCCGACAGATTGGCCGGATTGCTCGCCGCCACGTGCATGGCGATATCGCGCGCCAGCACTTCGTCGCCTGATTTCATCGCCACGAGCGCGCCGATACGGGTGCCGTGCAGATACGCACCCACCAGGCCTGTCGCTTCGATCTGGCCAACGCGACGCACGGTGATGTTCTCACCGATCTTCGCGATCAGGCCCCGGCGAACTTCTTCGAATGTGCCGCCCGATGGCGAGGGCAACGCCAGCAGCGCATCGACCGTGTTGACCTTGCCCGCCAGCGCAGCCTTCACCAGCGCAGCCGAGAACTGCTGAAAGTCGCCTTCGCGGGCGACGAAATCGGTCTCGCAGTTCACTTCGACAACCGCCGCACGCTTGCCGTCCGGCGAACGCTCGATCACCACGACGCCTTCAGCGGCGACACGAGCGGCCTTTTTGTCCGCCTTCGCCAGCCCCTGCTTGCGCATGAGCTCGGCGGCGGCATCCAAATCGCCATTCACTTCGACGAGTGCCTTCTTGCACTCCATCATCCCGGCGCCGGTGCGTTCACGCAGCGCCTTCACTGCTTCTGCCGTAACGGCCATGTCTTACTCCGCTGCTTCGGTGCCCGCAGGCTTAGATTCGGCAATCGCCGGCTGCGCTTCGGTACCCGCCGGCTTGCGCAAGGCCGCACGCCGGCTTGCCATGATCTCTTCGGGAGACGCATCGGTATCGATGTCGTCCAACTCCGGCACAGCCGCTTCCGCGACTTCGGCCTTTTCCGGCACGCGGCGGCGGGTTGCCGCCTTCCTCTTCGCAGCGACCGGCTTGCCTCGGCGATTGGTCGGCGCGCCGGTCTTGGGCTTCGGCTTGCCTTCCTCGTCGAGCTCCACGAATTCGTCCTCACTGACCGGCACTTCCGGCGCAGCGGACTTGCCTTCGATCACCGCATCGGCAGCGCCGGCGGCATACAGCTGAATCGCACGCATTGCGTCATCGTTCCCGGGAATGACGTAGTCCACGTCGTCGGGTGCGCAGTTGGTGTCGACGACCGCCACGACCGGGATGCCGAGCTTCTTGGCTTCGTTGAGGGCGATGCGCTCGTGGCCCACGTCGATCACGAACAGCGCATCTGGCAGTGCGTCCATATCTTTGATACCGCCGAGGCTGCGCTCCAGTTTCTCGCGCTCGCGACGCAAGGCTTGCGCCTCGCGCTTGCTGTGCTGCTCGAGCGTACCGTTTTGGGCCATTTCGTCGAGCTCGGCCAGACGCCGGATCGACTGACGCACAGTCTTGAAGTTGGTGAGCATGCCGCCC
>CBJNAT010000181.1:0-6336 GCA_966434585.1 uncultured Gammaproteobacteria bacterium
AGGCCGATCGCGTGGCATCCCGGATCCTCGGCATGGGCGACGTGCTGTCCCTGGTCGAGGACGTGGTCCGCAAGGTGGACCGCGAGCAGGCCGAGCGGATGGCCGAGAAGTTCAAGAAGGGTAAGGAGTTCGATCTGCAGGACCTGCACGAACAGCTCGTTCAGGTCGAGAAAATGGGGGGCTTGGGTGCGTTTATGGACAAGCTGCCGGCCCAGCTACAGGCCAAGGCGCAGGCCCAGCAGCCCGACGAGAAGGAGATCAAGCACCAGCTCGCGATCATTCGCTCGATGACCCCGAAGGAACGCCGTTACCCGAAGAACATCGACGCCTCGCGCAAGCGACGCATCGCTGCCGGCGCCGGTGTGCACGTTTCGGAGATCAACCGCCTGCTGAAGAATTTCATGCAGATGCAGAAGGTCATGAAGACCATGCAG
Organism: uncultured Gammaproteobacteria bacterium; assembly: GCA_966434585.1. GTDB lineage: Bacteria > Pseudomonadota > Gammaproteobacteria > Steroidobacterales > Steroidobacteraceae > DATELY01. The sequence goes on from CBJNAT010000181.1 coordinate 435, forward strand.
AAGGGGGGCTTGAGCAAGCTGATGCGCGGGTTGGGGGGGAGGATGCCGTTTGGCTGAACGCCAGGCCTCATCTAACCCTTTCATCCTTCCCACCTTTTTGAGTAAGATTCGCGCCCCTTTGCGGGGCCAGAAGCCCTTTGCACTAGTTTTCCCGAGGCCAGATCCAGCATGGTTACCATTCGGCTGACCCGCCGTGGCGGCAAGAAGCAGCCCTTTTATCACTTGGTCGTGACGGACAGCCGTCGTCGTCAGGGCGGCACGATTCTCGAGCAGATCGGCTATTTCAACCCGATTGCGAAGGGCAAAGAGCGCCGTCTCGAACTGAAATTGGATCGCGTCGATTACTGGGTGGCCAAGGGCGCGAAGCCGTCCGAGCGTGTTGCCGAGCTGGTGAAGAAACAGCGCAAGCAGCCGCTCGCGGCGTAAGTCGAGAGGCAGCACTGCGGGTGCTGCAGAACGCGTGAGCGACGAGCCGCACGCCCGGAAAGGCGATCAGGATCGGGTCGTCACGTTGGGCCGCATCGGCGGCACGTTCGGCGTGCAAGGTTGGGTGAAGGTGCAGTCCTTCACGGAGCCACCCGAGAACATTCTGGCTTACGACACTCTGCTGCTGAATCGGCGCGGCGAGTGGGTGGAGCTGGATCTCGAAGAGGGCCGCTGCGGACATCGCGGCGTGTTGATGAAAATCACCGGCGTTGACAGCCCTGAGGACGCTCAGAGCTACAACGGCGCTGAGCTGGGTGTGAGGCGCAGCCATATGCCGCCGCCTGCACCCGGTGAGTACTACTGGAGCGATCTCGAAGGGCTCGAAGCAGTGACGCCCGCAGGAGAGCTGCTCGGCACAGTGGATCACTTTCAGCTGTTGCCAGCGAATCCGATCGTGGTCATTCGCGGCGAGCGCGAACATCTCGTGCCGTTCGTGAAAGAGCGCATCGTGAAGATTGATTTGACGGCACGGCGCATCGTGCTGGATTGGGGTGTGGACTGGTGATGGCCCGTCCGCGGGCGCAGGACAAGCCCTTCGACGGGCTCAGGGCAGGCGTGTTGCATATCGAAGTCGTCACGCTCTTTCCGGAGGCCGTCGCCGCCGCCGCACGAATGGGCGTCACGGGACGCGCCATCGAGCGAGGTGAGGTGCAGCTGCACGTGAGCTCACCGCGCGATTTCGCGACGGATGCGCACCGCACGGTAGATGACCGGCCGTACGGCGGCGGACCGGGGATGGTGATGAAGATTCAGCCGACGCGCGATGCGCTGCGAGCTGCAAAGCAGCGCGCAGCGGCGGGCGGCAAGACGATTTACCTCGCCGCTGATGGCGAGCGGCTCACGCAGGCGAAAGTGCGTGAGCTAGCGCAACTGCCGAGCCTAGTGCTGTTGGCAGGACGCTATGAAGGTGTCGATGAGCGCTTACTCGAGCGTGAAGTCGACGCGAGTGTCTCGATCGGTGATTACGTGTTGTCGGGCGGCGAGTTGCCCGCGCTCGTGCTCATCGACGCAGTGATTCGATTGTTGCCCGGCGTGCTGGGCGATGCCGAATCGGCGCAGCAGGATTCTTTTTCGAACGGGCTTCTGGACTGGCCGCATTACACGCGGCCGGAAGCGTTCGAAGGGCAGGCGGTGCCGCCGGTGCTGCTGAGCGGAGACCATGCGGAGATCGCGCGGTGGCGTTTCAGGCGCGCACTCGAGCGCACCGTGGAACGCAGGCCGGATTTGCTCGCGACGTTGCAGCTGACCGAAGCGCAGCGACGCGTTCTGGATGAAGTATTGGCGGAGCGGGCCGCAAGGCGCGCGCCAGATGTAACTTGAAGTATTTGGATTGGACGGGCACTCACATGACGAACATCGTGCAACAACTCGAGAGCGAGGCGCTGGGTAAGGAGATTCCTGACTTTCGTCCCGGCGACACCGTCGTCGTGGAGGTGAAGGTAAAGGAAGGCGACCGCGAACGTACGCAGGCGTACGAAGGCGTCGTCATTGCCCGTCGCAACCGCGGCCTGAATTCCTCGTTCACCGTCCGCAAGATTTCCCATGGCGAAGGCGTGGAGCGAGTTTTCCAGACTTATAGCCCAGCTATTGGCTCGATCGCCGTCAAGCGCCGCGGCAACGTGCGTCGCGCCAAGTTGTACTACCTGCGCGATCTGACCGGTAAGGCCGCTCGCATCGAAGAGAAGGTCTGATCGCGAGCGAACAGGCGATGCGGTCCATAGCCCATCGCCGTCGATCGACTGCCGAAGAGCCGCCTCGTGCGGCTCTTTGCATTTGTGGAGTGCCGTTGGGATTGCGTTGAGCCGCGTGCGGTCTCATACCAATGATCACTTGAGTAGTGACGCAAGATGAAACGTGCGTTCCTGGGCAGCTTACTGATCACTTGCGCCTTGAACGTCGCAGCCAGTCCCGCGACAGACCGGGTGCTCGCGAACGTTCGCTTACCGCCTGGCTTCAAGATCGAGCTGTATACGGACAAAGTCGACGGTGCTCGCTCGCTCGCATTGGGGAAAAACGGGACCGTTTACGTCGGCACGAGCCGAGCGGGTGTGGTGTACGCGGTGGCTGCGCCCAGCGGCATTGATGCGCCGCGGGGCCGCACGATTCTGCAAGGCCTCAACGCACCGAACGGCGTGGCGTATCGAGACGGCGCTCTGTACGTCGCAGAGACTCACCGGATCGTGCGGTTCGATCAGATCGACGATTCCTCAGCGAAGCTCGAGCCGAAAATCGTACGCGACGATCTGCCGAAGGACAGGCACCATAGCTATCGCTATCTCGCATTCGGTCCCGACGGCAAGCTCTACGTAGGCATCGGAGCACCGTGTAACGTCTGCAACGAGCCGAATTACGGACTTATTCTGCGCATGAATGCCGATGGATCGGACCGAGAAGTGTTCGCACGGGGCGTGCGCAATACCGTCGGCCTCGCATGGCATCCGCACAGCAAGGAGCTGTGGTTCACCGACAATGGGCGGGACTGGCTCGGTGACGACTCGCCGCCTTGCGAGCTCAACCGTGCACCGCGCGCCGGCTTGGATTTCGGCTTTCCCTTTTGTCATGGCGCTGATATCAAGGATCCGGAGTTCGGCGCCCTCGGCGAGTGCAGCCGCTCGGTTCCGCCGGCGCGTGCGTTAGACGCACATGTTGCGCCGCTCGGTTTACGCTTCTACACAGGCAAGAACTTTCCGTCGCAGTATCGCGGACAGATCTTCGTCGCCGAACACGGCTCGTGGAACCGCAGTGCCCTAAGCGGCTATCGGATCACTCGATTGAAACTCGATGGCGACAAAGTGGTTTCATATGAGCCGTTCGCCGTGAATTTCCATCGCGGTAATCAGGTCTACGGCCGGCCTGTGGATCTATTGCAGCTCGATGACGGCTCGCTGTTGATTTCCGATGACCGCGCCGGCGCCCTCTATCGCGTCACATTTGCCAACGCACCATGAAGTTCCTCGCCAAAGTTCTCCAATTTCTCGGCCGCGCGCTGGACATCCTGCGTCGCACGCTGCATCTGATTCTGCTGTTGATCATCTTCGGTCTGGTGATTGCCGTGCTCGCGCCGCAAGTGCCGACGGTGCCGTCGCGTGCGGCGCTCGTGATCAAGCCCGAAGGCGATCTCGTCGAACAACTCTCGGGCAGCCCATTCGAACGTGCGCTCGCCGAAGCGTACGGGCAGGGTACGCCTGAAACGCTCGTGAGCGATCTCATCGATGCGATCGAAGCAGCGAAGACCGACCAGCGCATCGAGGCGCTGGTGCTCGACCTCGGTTGGATGAGCGGCGGGGGCATTCCGAAGCTCGAGGAAGTTGCCGCCGCCATCCGCGACTTCAAGCGCTCGGGCAAGCCGGTGATTGCGATGGGTGAGTACTACGATCAATCGCAGTACTACCTCGCCTCGCATGCCAATGAGATCTATCTCGACCCCCAGGGGCTCGTGTTCATCGAGGGCTATGCGTATTACCGGATGTTCTTCAAAAACGCGCTCGACAAGCTCGCCGTGGATGTGAACATCTTCAAGGTCGGCGCCTACAAGTCGTATACCGATCAGTTCACCCGCACGGAGATGGGTGACTCGGAGCGTGAAGCGAGCCTTGCCTGGCTCAACGCCTTGTGGAACGAGTACCAAAAGGATGTCACGGCTGCGCGCGGCTTGCAGGGGGACGGTGTGGCCAACTATGTGCAACAGCTCCTGCCGTTGCTGCGAGAGAAGAAGGGCGATATGGCCGCCGTCGCACTCGACAGCGGTCTCGTCACGCAGCTTCGTTCACGTCACGACGTCGAAGAGCGGATCAAGAAACTGGTGGGCGAGGATGATTCCGGGGAAACGTTCTCCGGCATCGATCACTGGGACTACTTGCATTCGGTCCATGCTCAGCAGGCGATCCAGACGAAGAGTCGCAAGGTTGGCGTGATCGTTGCCGCCGGCGAGATTCTTGACGGCGAGCAGCCGCCAGGCACCATTGGCGATGAATCCCTCGTTGATCTCATTCGACAGGCGCGCGAGGACGATGAGATCAAGGCGGTCGTGCTGCGCATCGACAGCCCTGGCGGCAGCATGATGGCCTCTGAGGTGATTCGCCGCGAGATCGATGCAGTCAAAGCCGCGGGCAAACCGGTGATCGCTTCGATGAGCAGTACGGCCGCTTCGGGTGGTTATTACATCGCCATGGACGCCGACGAGATCTGGGCCAATCCCGCGACGCTGACTGGTTCGATCGGCGTGTTCGCAGTGTTCCCCACGATTGAGCGCACGCTCGAGAAGATCGGTGTGACCGTGGATGGGCTCGGCACGACACCCTATGCGGGAGCGCTGCGCATCGATCGCACACTGACGGATGACGAACGCGAGCTGTTGCAGCTCAGCGTCGAACATGCCTATCGCACGTTCACAAGTCATGTGGCGGATGCACGCAAACAAACGCCTGAGACCGTGGATGGCATCGCACAGGGGAGAGTGTGGTCAGGTCGCGATGCGCTGCGCATCGGGCTGGTGGATAAGCTTGGCTCGTACGAACAAGCGATCGAGGCCGCGGCGAAGCGTGCCAAGCTGGGCGCGGACTACGACGTCGAAGTGGTCGAGCCACCCTACGGCTGGCGCGAAGCGTTCGCGCACCAGACACAGGTGCTAGCCGCGCGTATAGCCAACACGTTGTTGCCCGATGCGCGCGTCTCACGAAAGTGGCATGCGGCGATCACGCCGGTGGAAGCGGAGTTCAAGCGACTCGTAAAGTTCGCGGATTGGAAGAGTCCGGCGTACTACTGCGTGTGTACGGTGAAGTGAATGTAGTCGGTCGTCCTAACCTGGTCGGTACGCCGCCAGCTTGCTGTGTGTGCGCATCATGTCTATTTCGAAGGCCGCCTTTTGGCGTTCGCGCACCAACTCGACGAAGGCCCGTTCCGGCAGCGGTGGGCTGAAGTGATAGCCCTGATATTGATCGCAGCCCATGGCGCGCAAGTACTCGAGTTGGTCGATCGTCTCGACGCCTTCGGCCACGACCTTGAGCCGCAGACTGTGCGCTAGCGAGATGATGGCCTGAACGATCGATGCATCGTCGGGCCGCGTGAGCAAGTCACGGACGAAGCCGCGATCGATTTTCAGCTTGTCGATCGGGAAGCGCCGCAGGTAACTCATGCTCGAGTAGCCAGTGCCAAAGTCATCGACCGAGACCAACACGCCCATGCGACTGAGCTGCTCGAGCACGGCGACCGATTCTTCCGGATTGGTCATCACGGCGCTCTCGGTGAGCTCCAGCTCGAGCCAGGTGGGTTCGAGGCCAGCGTCGTCCAGTGCGCGTCGCACCAGATCCGCTAGATCGCCCTGACGGAATTGCGCGGCCGCGACATTGACCGCGACGCGCAATGGAGCCAAACCCTCGAGCTGCCATCGCTTGCATTGGCGACACGCTTCGCGAAT
>CBJNAT010000182.1:0-6313 GCA_966434585.1 uncultured Gammaproteobacteria bacterium
ATCGCCAGACATTCCTCGCGCGTCATCTGGGACGACAGACCGCGAGCCTCCTGGAAGCTCAATTCGACCTGATGACGGGCCTGTACACGCGTGCCGCCCTCGAGCAGATCCATCACGCCTTGCCCGCGCCACCCGATGCGCCTCGTGCAGTGATCTATGTCGACATCGATCACATGCACATGGTCAACGAGACCCACGGCTTCGATCTCGGCAATGAATTGATCGTGCGTATCGCCGATGTGTTGAGCTCATCCACGCTGGTCGAAGGCACGCTGGCGGCTCGTCTGTCCGGTGACCGATTCGCCGCAATCATCCCCGGTGTGGACGGCCGCGGTGCTGCCGAGATCGCAGAGCGGCTCCGAGCGGCGGCTACTCGCATCGTGCTCGGCCCCGCAGAAGGCGCGATCGACGTCTCGATCAGCTGCGGCACGGCCGATTTGGTCGACATGCCGCAAGGGCTGGCACGCTCACTTGCGGCCGCCGAGATCGCTTGCAAGCTGGCGAAGGACCACGGTCGCGGCCGCGTCGAGGTTTACGCCTGCGAGGACACGAGCTTGATTCGTCGGCGCGGCGAGGTCGAAGCGGTGAGCCAGCTCCGCGCCGCGCTCCGGTTGGACCGCCTCGTGCTGTATGCCCAGCGCATTGCGCCACTGCGCGACGCGACCGCACCGGGCGGCTACGAGGTGCTGATGCGATTGCGTAATCCCGACGGCAGCCTCATTCCCCCAGGACCGCTCATCGACGCGGCACAACGCTATCAACTCCTGCCTTCCGTGGACCGCTGGGTGGTGCAGAACGCATTGCGCACGTTGGCGGCCTACAAAGGCATGCTCGCGAGCCGCGGTATCAGCGTGTCCATCAATGTGTCGGGCCAGTCGCTCTGCGACGAAGCCTTCATGGACCTCTTCACGCAGTCGCTGCAGGAAGCGAACCTGCCGAGCGGTGCGGTCACGGTCGAGATCACCGAACAGGCAGCCGTCACGAATCTCGCACGGGCCAATCACTTCATGCAGCGGCTGGCGGGCGCCGGCTGCCGCTTTGCGCTCGATGACTTCGGCACCGGCATGAACTCTCTTGCACAGCTCAAGAGCCTGCAGATCAGCCACATCAAGATCGACGGCAGCTTCGTGCGTGACGTACTGACCAGCTCGCGTTCGCAGGCGACGGTACGGAGCATCGTCGAGCTCGCTAGGGGATACGGCATCGCTACCGTGGCCGAATACGTGGAGAACGCAGCGATTGCCGACTACGTCCGCCGGCTCGGTGTCGACTACGCACAAGGATATGCGTTCGGCAAACCCGAACCGCTGCCGGCACTGCTGCGTGATCTCAGCGAAGACGAATCGCGCCGCATGCGCAAGGTGTTCCTGGAGCTGTAACGGCGAACGCCGTCCGGTTCAATTCGGGTTCATACTTTCGGCACGATAGTGCCTCGCAGCCTGTCGGACTTAGGTGATCGTAGCGAGGACGGTGGGAGATGGAGGACAGTTTTTCGATCGTCCGAGGCGAATAGCTGTAGCTATTTAACGAGGAGGATCGAGAAAATGGACCCAGCTCCCGCCGCCGCAGTTGATCTTCCTAAGTCCGACAGGCTGCTAAACCTCCTCGGAAGGGCCGCCATGCTGACATCCCTCGGCAAGACCTGCCTGCTCGTCGCATTTGCCTCGTCAGTCACCGCCTGCAGCACCAATAAAGTGCGTGTGGACAGCGCCCGCGATACACCGATCGCGTGCAAGAGCTTCGATTGGTTGCGTGCCGGAAGTGGCGTCGAATCATTCACTGAGCAGCGCGTGCGCGAAGCGGCGCTCCGGGAGCTGACCCGCAAAGGCTATCAGCAGAGCAGCGAGCAGCCTGACTGCAAGGTGAGCTTCGATTTCGCCGCACATGAATCGTCGGGTGGGAAGCCACGCGTCGGTGTGGGCGTGGGCGGCGGCTCCGGCGGGCTGGGCGGCGGCGTCGGCATCAGCTTGCCCATCCCAGGCGGCAAACGCCGCAGCGGCGAGTTCTCACTGAACGTGATCGATGCAAAGAAGAATGCCGAGATCTGGCGCGGCTCTACGGAGGCAGCGACGCGCGATGCGGAGCTCACCGCTGGCGAGGCAGCGGAACTGGTGGAGAAAGTGCTGGCGAAGTTTCCGTCCAGAGCAAACGCATCCTGAGCCAAAGAAAATTCGACAGGGCCTGGATGAACGGAGCGCACCAGACCTGTCCAGAAACAGATCTCTTCGCATGCATGACCTTCCGCCATCGCTTTGGGTGCGCCGCTTCGCGCCTTTAATTGCTACGAACGGCACTGTGCTCGATCTGGCGTGCGGCTCGGGCCGGCATACGCGATGGCTGGCCAGCTTGGGTTATCGCGTCGAAGCAGTAGATCGCGATGCGATTGCATTGGCCAATCTGCAGGGCCTCCCGAACGTCACCACGCGCCTGGCCGATGCCGAAGGTGACACGTGGCCGTACGCCACGGCGTGCTTCGACGGCGTGATCGTCACGAACTACCTGTACCGCCCACGTTTCGGCAAACTGCTCGCGACGCTGAACGCAGGGGGCGTGCTGATCTATGAGACCTTCATGACCGGCAACGAGAAGCTCGGCAAACCCTCGAATCCGGACTTCCTGCTGCAGCCGGGCGAATTGCTGCAGCGAGTCCAACCTCACGCGACGGTCATCGCATTCGAGCAAGGGCGCATCGATCAGCCGAGGCCGGCGTTCGTGCAGCGCATCTGCGCCCGGATGGGGCCTGTAGACTTACTGCCAAGCTGAGACTAGTTTGGGCTCGGCTTTGCGCGATGTGTTCTAGGGGGAGATGATATGAGCACTGCATCCGAAGGCCACCCGGTAACATTGTCACCCGACCGCATCCTGCAGGTCGGCATGGGTTTCTGGTCTTCCAAGGTCCTACTCTCTGCCGTGGAGCTCGGTGTCTTTACCACGCTCGGCGATGGCCCGATGTCGCGCGAGGACTTGCGCTCAGCGTTGGGCTTGAGTCAGCGGGCGGTCGAAGACTTCCTCGACGCGCTCGTCTCGCTGGGTTTTCTCGAGCGACGTGGCGATGGATCGAGCGCGCTCTACTGCAACACACCTGAGGGTGCGCGCTTCCTCGATCGCCGCAGCCCAGCCTACGTGGGCGGCATATTGGAGATGGCGAACTCGCGTCTGTACGGCTTTTGGGGGGACCTCACCGAAGCACTACGCACCGGCAAGGCGCAGAACGAAACGAAGAACAACGGCGAACCGGTGTTCAAGAAGCTCTACGCTGATCCTGCTCGGCTGGAGCAGTTCCTCGATGCGATGACCGGCATCTCGGCCGCCAATTTTCAAGCCTTCGCCGAACGCTTCGATTTCACCAAACGGCGCACGCTCGTCGACATCGGCGGCGCCAGCGGACAGCTGTCCCGCATCGTCGCGGCACGTCATCCGCACATGCTGTGCACGACGATGGACTTGCCGCCCGTGACGTCGATCGCGGCACAACGCATCGCAGCCGACGGCTTGCAGGCGCGTGTGGCAGCGCGCCCTCTGGATTTTTTGTCCGAGTCATTCCCGTCGGCCGACATCATCACGATGGGCATGATTCTTCACGACTGGAATCTCGAGACGAAGCGGCTGCTCATCGCCAAGGCGTACGAGGCATTGCCCGTGGGCGGTTGCTTCGTCGTGATCGAGAACATCATCGACGATGCGCGGCGCACGAACGCGTTCGGCCTGCTGATGTCGCTGAACATGCTGATCGAGTTCGGCGATGCATTCGACTTCACCGGCGCGGACTTCAACCGCTGGTGCCTAGAAGCAGGGTTCAAGCGCACGGAGGTGCTGCCGCTTGCAGGGCCTGCGAGCGCGGGCGTGGCGTACAAATAGATGCTGGAGGCTAGTGGGCTGGCTACTGACGATTCGCCTGTACCCTCCGCAACGCCGCTTGGACGCTACGTCTCTAACAGCGGATTGGTCACACGAAGACCAGCGAATCGATTGAAGTCGCGATCGGCACTCAGCAGTTCTCGAACTCCATGCTGTAGGCAGATCGCGGCAATTCGGCCGTCGTGAACCAGAGGACCAACAACTTTGCCCGCGAGTAATGTGTCTCGTAGCGCCTGCCAATGACTCATTGACTCACCCAGCAGCAATAGGGAGGGCGACTCCAACCATGCGTCTACTTGATCGATGGCTGCCTTCAGGGGTGTCGGCGGAGAGAAGACTTTCGGATGCGTCACTATTGCCAGAAATTCGTGGATGCAAGGCCACGGAATCGCCCAGGGCGCTTTGCCCTCCGCCAGTTCGCCCACTTGCCTTAGCGCCGTCTCGTGCCACTCCGAATCCTCCCGATGGGCGTAAATCAAGAGGTTCGTATCGATCGCGATCATGCGCCTCGACCGGCGTATGCCAGATCGCGAATTTGCTCCCAAGTAAGGTGCTTCGCCGCTTCCTGCATGCCTTTCCCTTTGAAACTGGCCTTGCGCAATCTAAAGCCGGCGACGCGCTGTCTCTCTCTCAGTTCGCGGTGCAAACCCTGCTCCACGAGCGTCCGTAAAGTGGTCCCCTCGCGGCTTGCGACCTTACGCGCTTCGCGCAACAAGGCGTCCGATATTTCGATCGTGGTTTTCATATGGGTGCCCATAAGGTCGAATATGGGCATAAGGTACCTTCGGATGGATGCCGAGACAACCCGCAGCATTGCCCGTTCCTACGTTAGCGCTGCTCCGAATAACCCCGCAACGGACGCGGCGGCATCGCGAGCTCCGTCGTCCGCGTCCCGAACACGTGTCGCGCATACACCATGAATACCGTCGGCTCGTAGTAATCCGCACGATCGATGTCCAGCTTCGCGCCGAGTACGAGCGCAGGGGTGATGCTGCGTTCGACAGCCGCATAAGCAGAGAGACTCGTGCCGCTGCTGTGTCCGCCCTCGAAGAACGGCTCGTCGTAACCCGATGGCAGAATCGATGCGTTCGCCGCGGCTTGCAGAGCGTCATCTACATAGAACCGCGAGCGATCGGTGCGGCTCGAGCTGTGCGCGATCGCACCGCGTAGTCGATAGCTCCACTCACCGCGGCTGCCCTGCCATTCCAGCGGCAGCGACACGCTCCAGTACGACTGCGGGCTGTAATAGCCGCCATTGCCGAATGTGTAGTTGCTCAGATCTCGTTGATAGTCCCAGAGCGTGAGCGCGAGGCCCGCATAGGCGCGATCGCTTGCACGTGACACGAACTTCCAATCGCCTGCGACTCGCGCACCGATGAAGTCGTTGCCCCGCACGTGCTCACCCTTCAGCTCCGCGACACGCAATGCACCGGAGAGGCTGTAACGTTCGCGATACAACCCGGCCTGTGCATACACACCCGTATCCAGAACAGCACCCCACTTCGCCCCAGTGATCGGATCGCGCATGCCGGCATACGACAGCACGCTGCTCGTCATGGCACGCCGCGACACACCCACCGACACATCCAACCCCGACACCTGCGGGGTCCATTCGAAACCACCTACGACCTGTGGCAACAGAAAGCCCAACGGCGTCGTGCCGATGTCCGCTGCGAACTGATCGGTGACATAGCCGACACCGACACTCACTCCGCTCTGTCGGTCGTTGTCCTCGAGACGCGCAGCAGCGGGGCCGGCCGTCTGAATCGTTCCGAAGAGCGCCGCATCGTCGTAGTCGTCGCTCAACCGACCGGCATCGAGCGACACGGCATCGGCATGCACCCAGACTCTGCGTTCGTAATCCGGCGCGTACTGCCACAGCGTCGGCATGACGATCGATTCGAAGCGCGAGATACCGCGATCCCCTGGCTTGTGACGCATCTCGATGCCGCCCGTCGTCCAGTCTTGCAAACGCGAGTCGAGCTCGGCTCGCGCCATACGCGCGGCCTGCACCGCTTCTGCATCGTTTGCCGACTCGGCGCGTGCGAAGTAGCCCGCGGCCGCTGTGTAGTGCCCCAGCGAAAGCTCGAGACGAGCCGCCGCGAGCAAGGCCTTCGCGTCGTTCGGTTTCATGCGCAGTACCGATTCCACGGAGCGCAACGCTTCACTCGTCTCACCCAGCGACCATTGGCGATACGCGGCGGTCATCTGACGATCGACATCGTTCGGCTCGATACGCTCGCGCGCTGCGGCCAATTGGACTCGCGCCATTGCTGAATCATCGATCTGTATCAATGCCCGTACGTAGGCCAGCCGTGTGTCCACATCGTCCGGCTCCTCGGCGACCAACACCGCATACCGATCGGCCGCTCCGCGCAGATCACCGGATTCGAGGGCCAGATCCGCTCTTGCGATGCGCAGGCTGCGTTGCGTCGGTTCGCGCTCGATGAGTCCA
>CBJNAT010000183.1:0-6303 GCA_966434585.1 uncultured Gammaproteobacteria bacterium
GTCGATCTCGCTCGCGACCTGTGACTGGTAATAACCGAAGGGTTCGAGCGCCTGACGAACCTGGTCTTCACCGAGCACGAGCAAGCGCTGGGCTTCGGCGCGCGTCACGTCGTCGCGCTCTTCGTAGTTGCTCAAACTGAGGTTGGCGAGCACCGCATCCGCCATCGCCCCATCGATGCCTTCGATATCGACGTTTACGCGAGCGGCATGCAGCACGCCGCTGACCGAGGCGTTCGCGAGCAGCACAGAGATCAGCGAAAGTAAACGGGCCCGCCACGACATTGCGGGTACATCAGGTCTGCAGTTCCATCACACCAGGACGCCCCTGCGGCCTGCCGGTTCCATCGTCGGTAGTCAGGCTGCGGACCGGAAGCGCTCGCGGTAGTCGGTTAGGAATTGTTCCAAGGTGCGGGGTGCGTGTCCGGTGAGATCGCGGACGACGGAAGTGGGCTCGATTCGGAGGAATCCGGAAACGTAGGCGTCGCACATCTCGATGATGGCGGACACCACGATCGCATTGGCGCCCTGGGCCTGGAGCCGCCCGCGCATTTCGTTCGAGGTCACGTCGAGGTAGCGGATCGGGAGGTTCAGCACATTGCTCATCCGCTCGGCGAGTTCCGGGAAAGAAATCGCCTCGGTGCCCGTCACCGTGAAAATCTGCCCGTCGTGTGCCTCGTTGGTCATTGCGGCGGCCGCGACTTCACCCACGTCGCGAGCGTCTACCCAGAGCCACGGCACGTTGCGATAGGGGCCGTAGATGAGCCCTTGATCCATGATGTCTGGTGCCGCTGCGAACAGCGACTGCAACGTGAAAGAGGGACGCAGGCGCACATGCTTGAGGCCGCTTGCGAGCAGCGCTTCTTCGACCTGCCCATACCAGCTGAACGCCCGCACGCAGCTGCTCCGTGTATTCGCGCCCAATCCCGAGAGATGCACGATACGGCGCACGCCGGCAGCTTTCGCGGCCTCGATGAAGCGAATCTGCAGTTCGGGGAGCGAGGCGTCGAACGAAGAGGCGAGGAACGCTGTGTCGACACCCTCGAGTGCACGCTGGACCGTGCTGAGCTCCGCGAGCTCACCGACGGCGATTTCGATATTGGCAGCGGGGGGCACGGGTTGGTCGGGGTTACGAAGCAAGGCGCGCAACCGGTACGGCGTACCGGCCAGCGTTTTGAGGATCGCGGTACCGACGTGCCCACTCGTTCCGACCACCAAAAGCATGCATGCAACCTTCGACTGGATGGAAATCACCCGGCCGATGAGGCCTGGCAACCGGGCCGCGTACATTAAGGCCGAGTGACGGATCGGTAAACGCCGTCCCGGGGAGGGTTGTCCTGAATCGAATTCAAGAATCACTCTCTAAAGGGGCGCTCTTGGCAGCTCGCGACGCTTAGAATGCGCGCTCGCAAACGAACCAACACACCGAAGCGAATGGCAGGCGTGAGCAATTACGGGGACATCGTGGCGTTCATCCGTGTCGTCGAGGCGCGCAGCTTCGTCGCCGCGGCAGACACGCTGGGTATGTCGCAGTCGGCCATGAGCAAAGCGGTCACCCGTCTGGAAGAGCGGCTGGGGGCGCGGCTGCTGAATCGCACCACGCGCTCGCTGAGTTTGACCGACCACGGGCGTGCCTTTTACGAACGCTGCAAGGAAGCCTTCAACCAACTGGACCAGGCCGAGAGCGAATTGGCCGAAGCTCGCGGTGCGGCTCGCGGTCGGCTAAGACTCGATGTACCGATGTCGTTGGGACGGCTCATCCTGGTACCTGCGCTGCCGCGTTTCCTCGAGCAATACCCCGAGATCTCTCTGCAGCTCAGCATGACGGACCTGACGCCGGACCTGATTGCGACAGGCTTCGATGCGGCGATCCGGGTCGGTCGTCTCAACGATTCAACGCTGGTAGCTCGGCGGGTAGGACTGTTGCGCGGTGTGTGCTGCGCCTCGCCTGAGTTCATTGCGAAGGTCGGGATGCCGCAAACGCCGATGGATATCGATCCTGCGAACTGTATAGGCCTGTTCAAAGCGGGCACGGGGCAGGTTCGCGAATGGATCTTTCGCAAGGGCGACCAGCAGCACGTGATCACGCCCGCGGGACGGCTGTCCCTGAGTGATATCGAAGCGGGTAGCACTGCAGCCGTGAGTGGCGCGGGGTTCATTCGAATTCTGCGGTTCAGTGTCGAAGCGCACCTCGGGGCGGGGTTGCTCAAGCCCGTGCTGGAGGACTGGAACGAGGGCGCGCTGTGGCCCGTGTCCGTGGTCTATCCACGCGATCGTCAACCCACCGCCAAGCTGAAGGCCTTCATTGACTTCCTCTCCGGGCTATTCCCAAATCCTGCCTTATCGGAATAAGTGAATTGCACGACCGATCGGCGGAGGTGCACAGTACCAAGCCGAATCTACGCAAGAAATAGTGCGTGGTTTCTCAGTTACTTGCGTTGTGCGATGCACACGCGCAGCCCGATGGCTAGAGATTCTGGAATTCGTTTCATCAATCTCATGCGACTTTGCCGGTGTTTGCACCGCACCGCCATACCTAAAGTGCATCCCCAGAAGCGTTCGCCCTTTCGCGGACGCGGGGAGTAAAAATGCTTTCTCAGATCATCGAGTTTGTTGAAACCACGGGTAGTGCTGCGCTCGTTCTGCTGTTTCTGGTTCTCGCTATTGCCCTTCTCGCATGAGCTCAGGCAAGGACTGACGCGCTGCCGACGCGAAGCAGCTTCAAAGCTGCGACTCGATCGGTAAGCGCGTCAGGATCCAGGTTGCGAGCCGTCGCCCGATGCTTGCGTGCGGCTCGCGAGGCAGATGGTGGATGCGACCGCCGGAACTGCCGATCCACTCTAGCCGGCCGGCCCCATCTAATCTCACCTGAAACGCCCGTTCTGGGGCTGTTGCGAACCGGAAACTCCGCTCCAACTCGCTGGCCAAGTGCCGGCTGCGGATCCAGATCCCCATTTCACAGTTCAGCCGCGCGGAACGCGGGTCCAGGTTGAACGACCCCACGAATACACGCTCTTCATCCACGATGGCCGCTTTGGTGTGCAGGCTGCCGCGCGCGGAGCCCAGCCGTAATCGATACCCTTCCGCGAAGCTCGGCGAATGCTGCAACTCATAGAGTTGCACGCCGGCCGTCAGTAACGGCTCGCGATACTTCGCGTAAGCGCTGTGCACGGCAGCCACGTCGGTTGCGGCCAGAGAATTCGTGAGTACCGCCACCTCGGCTCCTTGCAATGCCAAGCTGCGCAAGGCGGCCGTGCCGCCGACCCCGGGGACGAAGTACGGCGAGATGAGCAGCAGCTGCCGGCCAGCTGCCCTGATTTCGTTCACCAAACAATCCAGGACGTGAGCGAAGTCGTCCGAACGTGCGTGCAGCGCCTTGCGGGGGTCGTCGGCCACTACGCGCACGTCCTCCGACCAGACGAACGGGCCACCGAGCAACATTGGAATCGCTGCTGAGGCGTGCAGGTGCTGTGCGTAGCTCGACTGCTCAGCAGCCTGCGCACTGAGCTCGAGTTGCCGGCGATAACGTCGTGGGCGAAGTTTCGGATGACTGTACTTGCGCAACTTCCGAATGGGCACGCTCGCCGGTGAATTCCAGTAGCGCTCGAACTCGCGTGTCGTATCTTGCACGGCGGGCCCCAGCAATAGCGCGTCCAGGTCGATGAAGTTCATCTCCGCTGCCGACGCGAAGTACTCATCGCCGATGTTGCGACCGCCGACGATGGCGATTGCATCGTCGACGATCCACGCCTTGTTGTGCATGCGGTGATTCAGCCGGTCGCCGCGCTGCAGGACTTCCGCGACCGTGCGCAGCAGACCCGAGCGCGTGCGAAACGGATTGAACATCCGCACTTGAACGCGCGCATGTTTGTCGAGTGCTTCGAGCGAGACATCGCGCGGTCTTGCGTCCATGTCGTCTAGCAGGACGCGCACGCGAACGCCGCGCTCCGACGCACGCAGCAGCTCACGGGCAATGTAGCGGCCGGTAGCGTCGTCTTGCCAGATGTAGGTCTGGATATCGAGCGAGTGGCGGGCGACGCGCGCGCTGTGGACGCGAATGGCGAACGCATCGAGTCCGTCGGGCACCAGCCGCACGCCGGACTGTTGCGGATGCTGCTCGAGCAGCCGATTGGCCTGCTCCTGCACAGTGCCCGCGGTGGCCCTCGTGTCGGGCGGCTGAAGATTACTGTGGCGGCGACTTGGCGATTCGAGCACGGACGTCGCGCAGTTTGGTTTTGATGGTTTCCGTTTGTGCCGGCCCCAGGCGCAGCAGGGCCTTCTGACCGGCCGAGAGCGCTTCGAGTTGCGGATCTGCGAACTCGTAGAACACCTTCGGTTGCTTCAACTCGATCGGCTGCAGCGGTACGGGCGTGGCTAGCAAGTGATCGATCACTTCCACGACGCGATCGTTGAAGTAGCGATCGGGATAACCAAGGTCCTCGTACGCGCTCTGCAGAAGCGGATAGAAATGCAAGTAAGTGTCGACGAGCTTCTGGGTGTCGGTCGACTGGAACAGTTGCACCAGCGCGCCGTAGCGCGCTGCGTTGTCGGGACTCATCGTAATGTCGTCTTCTGCACCGCGCACCGAGAATTGGCCTGCAACCGGTTTCAGCGGATTGAGACGAGCGGCCAGTTTCGGGCGCGGCAGGTTGTCCACGGTCGCCACGAAGTTGCGAATGAAATTATTCGGCACGATGAATGCCAGGACAGAGTCCCCGAACGTGCCGGTCAGCGCATCGTGCACCGCGCTGTCGCTCTGCTCGAGCGGGGGCAGCGGTTCGTCGCTCGCTTGCGTCTGCGGCAGTGGATGCTGGATCGGATGCGGCGCCACGTTGGGCACCACCGGCGCAGCGGCAGTTGGGACTGGCCGCGTGGGCGTGCCGAACCGCTGCTTGTAGAAATACACGCCGGCGGCGACTGCCGCCGCCGCAACTGCTGCACCGAAGA
The DNA here is from genome assembly GCA_966434585.1 of uncultured Gammaproteobacteria bacterium. Classification (GTDB taxonomy): domain Bacteria; phylum Pseudomonadota; class Gammaproteobacteria; order Steroidobacterales; family Steroidobacteraceae; genus DATELY01. The sequence continues at coordinate 4,945 of CBJNAT010000183.1, forward strand.
GGATCTTGCCGGTCCTGCTCTCCGCCATCGCGACTCTCCGCGCCGTAAACCGCTTGAGATGTTGGGCGCCCGCCCCGCACACTGCAAGGGAGGAGTCCTTCACGAACGGGGTGCTTCGCTCGTTGGCCGAGGGCGCGGAACTTGGGGTAGATCCGCCGGAGAGGCGTAGGCGTTGCGCCATGCCTGTCCGAGAAAAGTAACTCGAAAAGGACAGGTGTATGTTGAGATCGATCATCGCAATTTCGTTGGGCGCAAGCTTGGGCGCGCTGCTGCGCTGGCAGTTGGGGCTGCGGCTCAACAGCTATTTGCCTGAAATTCCGCCGGGCACGCTCGTCGCCAATCTCCTGGGTTGCTACATGGTCGGGCTGGCAATTGCGGTTTTCGCATCATTTACTGCAGTGCCGCCCGAATGGCGGCTATTTGCGATCACCGGTTTCTGCGGCGGGCTCACGACTTTTTCGACGTTCTCCTCCGAACTCGTATCGCTGTTGCAACGAGGCGAGGCGCTCTGGGCCTGTGGCGCCGCTGCGGCGCATCTGGCGGGTTCGCTGCTCATGACCTTTGCAGGGATTGCAACCGTCGCGTGGTTGAAGAGTTGATCGGGAGGAGCCATGGGGGAACAGGCCATGCAGGGCTCATTCTTGAAGTTCTACGTCCACGAAGGCGATCGCCACCGTCATCGCTTGACCTGGCAATGGCTACTGGAGCGAGCCAATGAACTGGGTATTCGAGGCGGGTCGGCTTTCAAAGCCATGGCGGGTTTTGGGCGTCACCGTATGCTGCACGAGGAACGCTTCTTCGAGCTCGCCGGCACGTCGACGGTCGAGATCGAGTTCATCGTTACAGATGATGAAGCGCAGCAGTTGCTGAAGCTCATCGAAGAGGAAGGGCTTCGAGTCTTCTACATGCACATTCCGGCGAGCTTCGGCGTGCTCAATCCGGACAAGACCGACCAGCCGTCCGGGCCGACGGGCGAGTAACGTGCGCAGCGCAGTGGTCGCTGGAAAGCCCATCTTCAACGAGCGGGGGCGAGGCAAAGATCACGTTTTTGCGGTCTCACTCAATGACTTCTTACCTGTGACGGCCCACGCGAACGCAAGCACGTGCGCCACAGCCACATAGAGCTCTCGCGGTATTTCACGGCCGAGCTCCACGCGCGATAACGCGGCCGCGAGTGCGGGATCTTCCTCGAGCGGGACCTGATGCTCACGCGCGGTCTCGATGATCTTCTGCGCCACCGCTCCGCCGCCTTTGGCAACGACGCGCGGTGCACCTTGTCCCGAGTAGTGCAGGGCGATAGCTGTTGGAACGCGCGGTCTGTCGCTCATGCGCGCACGTCCAGCAAGCGATGCACGGGTT
>CBJNAT010000184.1:0-6288 GCA_966434585.1 uncultured Gammaproteobacteria bacterium
ACGTCCTCCGGCAGCATGTAGCCGGCGGAGTCGGTCGCGTAGATGCAGTTGGCGCCATAGCTTTCCATCAGCTTGGCTTGCCGCACCAATAGGTCCGGTTCGATCATGTGAGCCATCATCAGGAAGCCGACGGTGTCCAGCCCCATCTTGCGTCCCAGGGCAATGTGCTGCTCGGACACATCGGCTTCGGTGCAGTGGGTCGCCACTCGAATGGTCGTCACACCGCAGTCCGCGGCCATCTTCAGATGATCCACCGTGCCAATGCCGGGCAGCAGCAGCGCCGATACCTTGGCTCGTTTGAGCAGGGGTATCACGGCCCGGAGGTACTCTTCATCCGTGGCGGCCGGAAAACCGTAGTTGACTGACGCGCCGCCGAGACCGTCGCCATGGGTGACTTCGATCAGTGGTACACCTGAGTCATCGAGTCCTTTGGCGATGGACTTCATCTGCTCGATGGTGATCTGGTGACGCTTGGGATGCATGCCGTCACGCAGCGACATGTCATGCACCTTGATCTTCGTGCCTTTGAGTGATTGAGCCATGTGAATCTCTCGCGCGCTCGCGCTGGATGATTTATGCGGCGACCGGTTGCAGCTGGAGACGTCCAGCGAGGATTTCCTCGGCAAACATTTCGGCGGTGCGTGTCGCCGCTGCCGTCATGATGTCGAGGTTGCCGGCGTAGGTCGGCAGGAAATCGCCGAGACCTGCGACTTGCATGAAGCTGGTGACGCGGTTGCCGTCGAACACCGGACCGTTCACTAACCGATAGCCCGGAACATATTTCTGCACTTCTGCGACCATGTCGCGCACCGATTGCTCGATCTCTTTCTGCTTGGGTGCATCGACCGTCAAGCAATGGATGGTGTCGCGCATGATGAGCGGCGGCTCGGCAGGATTGATCACGATGATGGCCTTGCCTTCATCGGCCCCACCAATCTTGGAGACAGCGCCTGCCGTGGTGCGGGTGAACTCATCGATGTTCTTGCGCGTGCCGGGGCCGACCGATTTGCTCGCCACGGTGGCAATGATCTCGGCGTACTTCACTTTCTGCACACGAGAGACCGCATACACCATGGGAATCGTCGCCTGGCCGCCGCAGGTGACCATGTTGACGTTCATTTCGCGCTTGCCGGCATGCTCCATGAGATTGATCGGCGGAACGCAGTAAGGACCGATGGCGGCGGGCGTGAGATCGATCATCATCACTGCCAGCGCATTGAGCTTGTCTGAATTCTGCTTGTGCACATAGGCGCTGGTGGCGTCGAACGCAATCTGCACACCGTCCGCTTTGACATGCGGCAGCAAGCCGTCGACGCCTTTGTCCGTGGTCTTGAGGCCGTACTCGCGGGCGCGAGCGAGGCCTTCGGAGGTCGGATCGACCCCGACCATCCACACCGGTTCGAGGACTTTCGAACGACGCAGTTTGTAGAGGAGATCGGTGCCGATGTTGCCGGGACCGATGATGGCGCACTTGATCTTTCGGGACATAGTCTCAGGCCTCGAAGCCGATGCTCGCCGTACCGATGCCGGCCAGCGTCATATGGAAACGGTCACCGGGCGCGGCCGGCAGCAGCGGCGCGAGCGACCCGGACAGAATGATTTCGCCCTTCAGAAATGGAATGCCGTAGCGGCCGAGCGTGTTCGCCAGCCAGGCGACTGCGGTGAGCGGATGACCCTGGACGGCCGAGCCGAGGCCGGATGCGACCGGCTTGCCGTTCCTGGTGATCTCCATCTTGACGGCGGCCAGATCCAGCGCATGCGGGCTGACACGATCATCACCGACGACGAACACACCGCACGAAGCATTGTCGGCCACCGTATCCTGGATCCGAATCTTCCAGTCGCGAATGCGCGAATCGACGATCTCGAAGCAAGGCATCACAGACTCGGTTGCCTCGAGCACCATGGCCTCGGTGACGCCCGGGCCTTGTAAGTCCTTCTTCAGCACGAACGCGATTTCACCTTCGGCGCGCGGCTGGATGAGACCGCTGCCGGCGATGCTGACGACATCGCCATTCTTCACTTGCATGCGGTCCGTCAGAAAGCCGAAATCCGGTTGATGTACACCCAGCATGTCCTGGACGGGTTTGCTGGTGACGCCAATCTTCTTGCCGATGACGCGTTCGCCCTCTTGGGTGCGTCGTTCGAGGAAACGCAGCGAAATGCGATAGGCGTCTTAGATGTCGATGCCGCTCGCGCGGTCGGAAAGCGGCAGCAGCGTCTGTCGGTTACGTAGAGCGTCGTACAGCTCGTCGCCGAGCCGCACGATTTGCTGAGCATCAAGGGTCATCGGGTGTGGCTGGTCCTTACGCGAGACGGTTGATATCCACATCGATATCGCACCGTTGCAGTTGGCTGGAGGCTGTAAGGATCGACGTCGCCTGCAGGCTTGGCATGGTCTAGTCGGACTAACGATTTGTCGCGGGGGCGTTGCCATCACCATGGTCCGATCAGAGGATGTGTCGTGGCAACACGTGGTCGACTCTCTTTTCTTGCCGCGAAATAGGCTGGCAGGAAACTGCGCATCGACGAGATCGATCGGGAGCGGGGATTGTTGCAGTCGCTTCATAGAAAGTTCGACGTAGCCTCGATCGTGGCACGTGCCACGCGGTCCGTCCCCATCCCGACCGACGACAGTTGGCGAGAAGGACTGGAGCTCCTGTTGCGGGGCTTCTCCCAGTCGACGACGTTCCGCGACGGCGCTGCCGAGGCGGCGGAACAGGCCGTGATCGCTGCGTTGCGTGCGCGGTTCGAGATCGAGGCGTGGCACGCCGCCCACCCCGTTGCCGCGGCCGCCCCAGTGGAGAAACCCCTGATCATCGTGGGTATGCCCCGCGCCGGCACAACGCTGCTGCTCAACTTGTTGCGCTTCGACCCGCAGCGCCGCGTGCATTGGAACTGGGAAGGCAACCGCGAGCTTCCCCCCGCAGAGACCGCGCACCTCCATGATGATCCGCGCATCGCTGCCCGTGTCAGGGAAGTCGATGCGTTGATCGACCGCGGCATCCTGCCGCTCAACCACCATGTCGAGCGCGGGGACGAGCCCACCGAGTGCTTCTGGCCAATGGCGCAGGACTTCAAGTCGATGAGTTGGCTCGTTCACACCCTGGTGCCGGAGTATTTCGAATGGCTGGTGCACGATGCCGATATGGCGGCGGCGTACCGCTATCACCGCCGGTATCTTCAAGTGCTGCAAAGCGCTGCGCCGGGCGCATGGACGCTGAAATTCCCATCGCACGCGCTCGCGATCGAGGAGATCATCGCGACGTACCCCGATGCCCGCATCGTTTACACACATCGCGATCCGATCAAGCCTGTGGGATCGACCTGCAGCCTCATTCACCATCCACTCGCGCTGTTCAATACCGCGGTCGACACGAAGATGATCGGCCAGCAAGTCAACACAATCTGGGCACAGTGCGCCAGCCGAATGATCGCCGCACGCGAGGCGCACCCGGAGTTTCCTTTTTTCGACATGCACTACCAGGCCTTCGTCGCCGACCCGATCGGGACGATCCGCGCGCTGTATCGATTCGAGGGGCTTGAACTGAGCGAGGCCGTGGCAGAGCGAATGAGTGATGAGCTCGATCGGCACAACCGCTCGCGCGATGCAGCCGGTGCGCATCGTTATCGGCTGGAAGACTATGGGTTGACTGTCAGCGAGGTCGATCGTCAGTTCGGCGAGTACACGGCGCATTTCGACGTGGCGATGGAGAGAGGCTGAAACGATGGGACATTGGTTTCCCGACTATCAGGATTGCGACATCGACATCATCGATTACCAGCAATTCACTTTGCCCGGTTGCCCTGTACCTTTCCGCGGCCCACGCATCGATCCGTTTGCTGCCGAGGAGGGATCGTTCTTCACCTGCATCGGCGCCGCCCAGACCTATGGACGGCTCGTCGAGCGTCCCTTCCCCAACATCCTCGCGGAGCGGACCGGTCTCGACGCGCTCAACTTGTCCGTGGGCGGTGCGGGGCCGGGATTTTTCCTCCAGCATCCGTCGCTGGTGGAAGCGATGAACCGCGGCCGGTTCGTCATATTGCAGTGCATGTCGGCCCGGCAGGAATCGAACAGCCGATTCACCGCCGACGGCTATGTCGAGTATCTGAAGGACACGCGGACGGGCGACACCATCGATTCCGTGAGCGCATGGTCGAGGATTCTCGATGAGGAGCCGGACAAGGCGCCTCGCTACCTCGAAGAGACGCGGGAGAGCTGGCTTGCGAGCTCCCGCAAGCTCGTCGAGTCGGTCGATGTACCCGTCATCTTCTTCTGGTTTGCGACGCGTGAGACGGACCTGACGATCGACTGGGACTCGATCCGCAGTCAACAAAACACCAGGCCGACCTCCGAACGGGTGGAACTGATCTACGGGAAGTTTCCGCATCTGGTGGATCGACCGACTGCCGATCGGGCCGCGGCGCTCTGCGATGCGACCGCTCATTGCGTCAGCGACCGCGGGACCGGTGCCGTGCTGCTGAATCGACATACCGGCGAGCCGATCGCGCCCGACGTCTATGTGAAGAAGGGTCTTGAATATCAGGCCATCTGGTCAGGGAGAAATCTCTATTACCCCTCCACCGAGATGCACGAGGACGCGGCAGCGACGCTCCAGCCCATCATCGATCGCTTTCTGCGCTGACAGGCTTCCAGCCGCGCGCCGAAGGTGAATCCGCTGATCCAATGACAACTGTACGAGAGGTACCAGCGATGGAGTGCGCAGATTTCATTGCCATCCATAACCTGATGGGACGTTATGGACACATCATGGACGAGTGCTCGATGGCAGGCGGGCCGTGGGACCGGCTCGGTGAGATCTTCACCGTCGAGGCCACCTTTGACGTTAGACCCCTCGGAGGTCCGCTGCTCTCGAGCCTGGAAGAGCTCAAGGCGGCTTGGGGCGCTGCGGTCCATCCTTGGGGCCACCACGTCACGAATCTGGTGATTGAGTCGCTCGGACCTGACAGCGCCACGTGTGACTCCAAGATCATCATCATCTTGCCTGATGGCCGGGCCAGCACGGGTGTTTACCGCGATCGTCTCGAGCGCACGCCCGATGGCTGGCGCATCACACATCGTCTCTGCACGCTTCGCTCGATGGACACGAATGCAGAGTTGCCTCTCCCCTGGTCTAAATCAACAAACAAGTAAGACAGTTGAATCGATCAGACCCGCGTCGGTGGCGATCATGAGCAATGCAATCATGGACAAATTGGAAGAACTCACGAGCCGCGTCGCCATCGGCGAGCTGAAAGCACGCTACTTCCGTGCGGTGGACATGAAGAATTGGGATGCCTTCGAGACATTGTTCGAGGAAGACGCAACACTTGCCGCCATTGATGATTTGCCCGGAATAGTCCTCCGCGGCCGGGCGGAGATCCGAGCAGGCGTAGCGAAATCGCTCGATGGGATTGCAACGGTGCACTTCGGCCATACGCCTGAAATCCGGTTTGACGGTGTTGATCAGGCGCAGGGCATTTGGTCGATGGAGGACGAGTTGTTCTTCTCCGAAGCTGCGTCTTCCACACTCGCCTACCTCCATGGCTACGGTTACTACTACGAACGCTATCGCCGCTCCGCAGGCGAATGGCGGTTCATGAGCGTGGAACTGCGCCGACTTCGCGTCGAGACGCGCCCGCGCTAGCAGCCTGTCGGACCCAGGTGATCGCCGCAGTAGATCGATCCTAAGTCCGACAGGCTCCTAGGCCGCACGGACATCGCATCTTCCCCCACTGCACACACGACCTGCGCGGCTGCATGTACGGCTCGTGCCGAACTGCAAGAAGATTGTCATGTGGTGCCCTCGACAGTGGGCGCGCTCTTGCCGAAACGGGCGAAGCGAACACGAGCGAGACGAGTAGGGGCCGGAGGCTCCTCGGGCAGCGTGGGAATCGGCTGCCCGCGCCTGGCCGTCTCTTCGCCAAGCCGGCCGAGCAGGGTTTCTCTGAGTTCATCGCTCGGCTGCAGCACAGTACGTGGGTCAATCATCATCGGCAGCTGCGGCAGCGCGCGCTCGACGTTGAACCACACTGCATTGCGCTGCGTTTCCACCTCACCGACGAAGGTCTCGAGCCCGATGTAGGTGAGTGTTGCCGTCCCGGCGATCTTCCATGGGAGCCAGCCGGGCAGGGTGCATCTGAATCTGTCGCCGACGAGCGTGCAGTCGATCGTCCGAATCGGCAGCGGATAGCCGTCCTCGTCGCACACCGTGAGATGCGGAGGGATATTCCGCGCGAGACCATCCTTTGCGATCTCGCGCCAATCCCGCTGCGGCCACTTCGCCG
>CBJNAT010000185.1:0-6189 GCA_966434585.1 uncultured Gammaproteobacteria bacterium
AGACGTCGGTTTTCAAATCCGCCGGGTTGATGTCGATCTGAATGTCCTCGTCGACTTCCGGAGAGATGAAGACCGAGGCGAATGACGTGTGGCGCCGCGCATTGGAGTCGAACGGCGACTTGCGCACGAGGCGATGGACGCCCGTTTCGGTGCGAAGCCAGCCGTACGCATATTCGCCCTGAAACGAGATGGTCGCGCTCTTGATGCCTGCGACCTCGCCCGGGTTCTCGTCGATCACTTCCGGGTGGTAACCGTGTGCATCGCCCCAGCGCAGATACATGCGCATCAACATCTGCGCCCAATCCTGTGCTTCGGTGCCACCCGCGCCGGCTTGGATGTCGAGGAACGCGCTGTGTGAAGCCATCTGGCCCGGGAACATGCGCTTGAACTCGAGCTGCTTCACGTCGCGATCGATCGAGCGAATGTCGCGATCGATCTCCTGCAGGGCGGTCGTATCGTTCTCGGCCGCAGCCATGTCGAGCAGCTCGGCCGCATCGCTCAAGCCGTTGCGCACGCGATCGAGCGTACCGACCACCTGCTCGAGGCGCGCCCGCTCGCGGCCCAGCTCCTGCGCCTTCTCCGGCGTATTCCAGATCGTGGGCTCCTCCAGCTCGCGGGAAACTTCGGCGAGCCGCTCGCTCTTCACATCGTATTCAAAGAAACCTCCGCAGCGCCTCACCGCGCTCGGAGAGATCGTCGATTGCACGTCGCAGCGGATTGACTTCCATCTGTATGAGACCGGGGAAATTTGAGGCGCGCGATGGTAGCACGGGGAAGTCGGCTAGCAGGGGAGCGGGCTCGCCCAGTCAGCTAGTCGGCTAGTCCGCTAGCCAGAGGTCTCATTGCCATCTCCAGGTTAACCCCGATCTCTGGCTAGCCGACTAGCGGACTAGCCGACTAGCCGACTGACTAACCAGCTAGCTTGCAAGCTGCGTAGGCGGTTACTCTCGCCTCGATCCCGCGACAATGCGCGTATTCCACGGACACCCAAGCGAGATGCTGACTGCAGATAAAGTCCTGGTCACGATTGGCACACCGTGCTGTACGTCAGCCGTGGGTAGCACGGAGACGTATCAGGCGAAAGTCGCGGGTGCACCCGAGTTCATCGGCTTCGCTGCGTTCGATGCCGGTCTCGTCGACTTCGCTCCGGGAAACTCGCAAGCGCGACCGGAATTCATCTGGTCACAAGGATCCAAAGCTGGCCAGCCGGCCGCTTTGGAGGAGATCGAGCGCGAGCACGGCGCAACGCTACGAGGCCAGCTCGGCATTCGGTCCATTGCGGACCTTCTGCCGGAAGGTGCGCCGAAGGAACTCGATATCGCCGCCTGCCTGCCGCATGACTGGGAAGATGGCGGGCTGCGTCGCTTCGCCGGTCTCACGTACCGCGACATCCGCGACTCTGCGCTCAAGGACATGTATGGCTTGTTCGAGGATGAGCCGCGCCTCGGACCCTCGCTGCAGGCCCAGCTGTTTGCCCAAGCCGGTATGGGCGCCCTCGCCGCCTTGCCGAAACCGCTCGCAGAGATCGTGCCGCATCCTTATCTGTTTCGCGTCGCGGCCGGCACGGCTTTCCAAGGGCTCGACTCGTTATCTCACTGGCTGTACGCGGGCTCGGGAGCGCACGGCAAATCGAAGGATCGCTTTGCCTCGCGTCTCGCAAACTCGCTCGCCACTCACGGCCCCGCGCTCGTGTCGACGCTGCTGTCGCCCAGCTACAGCATCAGTCGCGTCCTGAAACATCCGGCGTTGCTCGACTCACTGCGCGGTGCGGACGGTTACATGCGCGTGCCGCAGACACCGCTCGTCGCGTCCGGCGCCTGCGCCTCGGCTGCCATCGCGTTTGCGGAGGCCGCTCCGCAACTGCTGTTTGACTATCCAGGCATGCAGCGCCCTCAGATCCTGCTGTGGACGGCAGCCGATGCCGGCATGCGACCGCACTTCGGCCTGCTGGAAGGTTTCGGCGCTGGCCCGCTGATGACCACGAGCAAGCTCGAGGCGATGAACGCCGGACGCGCACCGCACGAGCAGCGCGCCATCGGCGACTCGCTTGCGCCTTTTGATATCGACGCGAACGGCACAGTCGTCGGTCACGCCGGCTCGGGGGTCCTCGTCACGACGTTGGACTTCGCTCTTCGCAACTTCCTCGACATCACCTCGATCATCGTGGGCTGGGGCACCAGCGGTGAAACCGGCGGCAAGGCGCACTTCGCGGGCGTCGGCTTCGGTGGCGAGAACTCGATCATTCACGCACTCGACATGGCCCATCGCGGTCACGGGTATGGCATCGCCGAGTTCGACTACTTGGTTGCGCACGCGACCGGCACGCGTACCAACTCCAAGTCCGATCTGACGAACGCGGCGAGCGGCCGCAAGCTCGCGGCCGAACGGCAAGGCTTCGCGGGACGCCTGCCGCAGATGGCGGTCGGCACACCCAAAGCCGTGGGCGACGGGCACTCGATGGGGGAGACCGGATTGAAGTCGGTTGCGCAGGCCATTCAGTACGTATTGGGCGAGCCGGCCACCGGAGTTCCGACGCTGCGCCATCCGGATCCCGAACTCGGTTCGGTGGCCGAACTCTTCACCCTCAGATGCGAGCCCGTCCGCAGCAACGGCGATGCGGGGGCGCTCTGCGCAACTCAAGGCTTCGGCGGCTACAACGGTGCGACTGCGCTGCGCAGCGCGAATGCCGAAGCGCTCAAACGTTACAACGCCGATCCCGACGCGCTCGCGGCCTACCTCGAGCGGTGGCCGCAGATCCGCCGTGAACGCGAGCAGCGCGAGCGGCAATGGCGGCGCAGCCGACGCGCGGCGCTGCAGCTGGCGGAGATGCATCGGTGGGTGGGGTTGGAGTGAGAGCAGGCGACAGGCTACAGGTGACAGGCGACAGCCAGAATAAGAAGGCCCTCACCTCTGGCTGTGGGCTGCAGCCTGTTGGCTGTGGCCTGCCGTCAGGCACTCAATGTGCTCCACCACCAACTGCAGCCGCTCCGTCCCGTTGTACTGATTCACATCCGCTCGATACGCGAGCTGCACGCGCTGCTCAGGCTTCACCACACAGGCATCGTCATCGTCGAAGTGGCGGAACGCGATCGCCTCGCACACCGGACCGTCGTGAGGTCGCAACTTCAACTTCAGATGACGCTCGCCGAGCACACGCGCTTCGCTGACGCGGAACTCGCCATCGAAGATCGGCTCGGGGAAGGCCTGTCCCCATGGCCCCGCAGCGCGCAGTGCATGAGCCGTTTCGAGGCATAACTCAGCGGCGCTCAACTCACCATCGCTCTCAACGACACCAGCAATGGCGTCCGGTGCAAGCCAACGACGCACTTCCGCATCGAACGCCGCGCAGAAGCGCTCGAGGCGATCGGCGCGAATGCTCAGCCCTGCGGCCATCGCGTGCCCGCCGAATTTATCGATCAACTCGGGTTCGCGCGCGGCGATGGCGTCGAGCACATCGCGGATGTGCACACCGGGCACGGAGCGCGCCGAACCCTTCAGCGTTCGATCATCACCCCGGGCCATCGCGATCACGGGCCGATGCACCCGATCCTTCACTCGCGAAGCCACGAGTCCCACCACGCCCTGATGCCAGGACTCATCGAACAGGCATAGCCCCAACGGCAGCGAGGGATCTTCAGCGCGCATGTCGGCTAGCGTTGCGAGCGCGTCCTGCTGCATGCGTTGTTCGAGCTCGCGGCGGTCGCGGTTGAGCTGAGACAGACGTGCGGCGAGCATGCGAGCTTCGATGAGATCGTCCGTCAACAAACACTGAATGCCGATCGTCATGTCATCGAGCCGGCCGGCGGCATTGAGCCGCGGGCCGATCTGAAAACCGAGATCCGCGGCGATGACCTGCGAGATCGTGCGCTCGGAGGCTTCGATGAGCGCGCGAATACCTGCCACGCAGCGCCCTGCGCGGATGCGGCGCAAGCCCTGATGCACGAGGATGCGATTGTTGTAGTCGAGCGGCACGAGGTCGGCGACCGTGCCCAGCGCGACGAGGTCGAGCAGCTCTGCAATGGCTGCGGACGCTGGAGCAAAACCGCGGGACTGCAACTCCCGTGTCAGTGCGGCCATCACATAGAACGCAACGCCGACGCCCGCGAGCGATTTGCTCGGAAACGCCTCGCCAGGTGCATTGGGATTGACGAGCGCTGCAGCCGCCGGAACGCTTGCACCGGGCAAGTGATGATCCGTGATCAGCACGTCGATACCGAACGAGCGAGCTGTGTCGACGCCGGCATGACTGGACATTCCATTGTCGACCGTGACGATCAGTTGCGGTTCGCGCTCTGCAACGAGACGAACGATTTCCGGCGTGAGCCCGTAGCCGTACTGAAAACGATTCGGCACCACGAACTGCACGTCGGCGAATCCCAGCCGACGCAATTGCCGCACGACGAGCGCTGTGCTCGTGGCGCCATCCGCGTCGAAGTCACCGACGACGGCGATGCGATGATCGCGATGATGCAGAAGCAGATCGACGGCGTTGCCGATGCCGCCCAATGCGCGCACGGGGATGAGATGTTCCAGGGAAAGATCCAGCTCGCCCGGCTGCTGTACGCCGCGCCCGGCATACACTCTGCGCAGAACCGGATGCAACGCGCTCGGCAACTCGTCGATCCGCCCCGTCGGTCGGCGACGAATCACTTTCATTCGGTCATCTCCGAGACCGGCCGAACACCTCGCCACCAACGCCAACGATGCCAACGGTTCGTCGTAAGGATCATGTCGTCGAGGATCAGTTCGAGTTGTTGAATGTGGCCGGCATTCACTGCTTGTTCGAGCGGCGCGAGCCAGAGCGCATCGAAGTCCGGCAATGCGTCGCAGTGTAATAGCACCAGCACCTCGCCTGCAGCCTGACTTGCGAGCGCAGCGCCATCGCGCGGCAACGGCTCGCACCGCTGGCCATGCGAGCGATAGAGACCTCGTACGAAGGGATCGTCCGCGAATGCAGTGGGCAGTTGCACGTTCGCGCTCGAGGCCTGCTCGCCCAATCCCCACAACCACACGCTATTCGCCGCTAGCAGCCCCGCTCGGTCGCGCTGAGCGTTCACGGGATGTTCGTGCAGCTGCATCTGCAGCTCAGTCATCAGCCGGCGCAGCGCGCGAGCATCGTCCCCTCGTGGCATGGCTTCGACCAGCGGCATGCGCGCGGCCGCGTCCGGTGCGCATGTCTCAGCGTGCACGGTAGCCCTCGTGTACAGAAAGTGCGCAGCGCCGGCACTCAACCATTCGTAGCCATCATCGCGGGTCAGTCCCGCGAGATGCGCCTCCAACTCGCGCTGCGCCAAGTCATCGAGCGCTTGATCCTGTCGCAGGGGTACGAGCGCCAAATCATCCAACCCCGCGGCCAGATGCACGAACTCCGCATGCAACCAGGAGCCGTGCTCGCGATTCAGTCCTGAGCCGAGCGCCGTCGTCGGCGCCGATGCGTGCGGCTGCAGCCCGAGACGATGCAGCACCTGTGCTTGCCACGGCTCGTGTGCTCGGAAAGCAGGCTCGGACGCAGGCACACGCCGGAGATCGCCGCGCGCCATGAGACGCTCGAGCACGGGTATCGGGGTGTTCGGCTCCACTTGCGCCCGCGCACGGCGAAAGCCGGCGGCGATCAAGGTGAGACGCGTTACCCTACCCATTCGATGACGAGCCTTAGTGCGTGGAGCGAAGCAATGAAACTCACCGATGAATCCCGAGGGACCACGAACATGGTGCGCAGCTACGCGCCGGGTGAGTTGCGCGTGGGCGAGGCATCGTACACACGCAGTTGCGTGCTTGCAGCGCAGAGCATCGTCGCCGATTGGCCGCCGCAGTCGATCGAAGAATTGCAAGCCGAACATCTCGATGCCGTGCTCGCGCTACAACCCGAGGTCGTGATTCTCGGCACGGGCGTGCGTCAACAATTCCCGCCCGCAGCGCTGATGAGCCGCGTGCTGGCGCGAGGCGTGGGATTGGAAGTGATGGACACAGCCGCCGCCTGCCGCACGTTCAATATCCTGATCGCGGAGGACCGAAAGGCGGTTGCGGCGCTGCTGCTATAGGGCACGCGCAGGTAGCGCGACGCTTCTCGGAACGGCACTGGATCCCGCCCTTCGCGGGCTAAGTAATGCGGTTTCGCACGATCCAGCCACCCCGGCACATGGCCGTTCCTGCGCGTCCTGCGCCCACGGCATTGGCACATCCCTGTGC
>CBJNAT010000186.1:0-6135 GCA_966434585.1 uncultured Gammaproteobacteria bacterium
GCTGATCGTCGATGAACGTCGCTCGGTGTACATGGCCATCCTCGAGCAGATCGATAGTCGCGTGCACAGCGCTGCCGAGGTGATGCTGCCGGCGTTGCGGCAAGCGCTCCACGGCTTCACTCGCCGCGCCGACATTCTGTTGCGGCAACTCAGCTTCACGGCTGCGAGCCAGCATGCGTTGCTCGATGCATTCAACGAGTTGGCTGGAATACCGGAAGATGAACAGAACGCACGCTTGGCCCACGTTGCGGAGTACATGACCGTGCTCGAAGTCGGCTTTGTGGATCCCGATCACTTGCGGCTGTACAACCTCGAGCGCAAGCGCACTGTGAATACGCAGACAGAAGCGGCTGCCGAAGACACGCCCGAAGCACGTCGTCGATTGTTCGTGGAGCAGGCGCTCGAACGCGCATTCGCCATCAACAATCGGCAGCTCTACGACTATCTCGTCGACGCGCTGGCAGGTGGTCATGAAGTGCGCACAACCACATTGCCGATCCGCGATGCGCGCGAGTTGCTCTACGCCGCTCACGTAATCGAAGTCGGCGCGGCATCGAGCCGTGACTCCGGCTATCGCTTCGAAGTGCGTGAAACAGGCCACCGCACACGCAACGAGTTCTTCGAGTCCATGGATGAGTTCGTGATCCGAGTGGTCGATCGGTCCGTTGCAGCCAAAGAACCGGTGGAAACTGTTCATGCTGAATGACTACCTGTTGGAGCGGCTGGAGTCCTCGAACCTCGCCGTGGATGATTTACGCGAGCTGCTCATTCGTTTGATGAACTATGGCGTGCTCGTGCGCGAGGCCTCGCAGGTCGAGCGCGAGCTGTACGACCGCTTCGTGCGAGTGGAGGAGATCGTCGCCGAGTCGCTGTCGTTGTTCGGCATCGAGATTCATCATGATCGGCGCTTCGAGTACGTTCGTCTGTATCCGCCCGGCAGTCGCACGCCAGGCATGGAGCAAGCGGAGGAACAGGCGTTTGGCGGCAGCTTGCGCGCGCGGTTGTCGCAGCACGAGGTTGCATTGATCCTCGTGTTGCGAGCGCAATACGACAAGGCATTGCGAGAAGGCAAAGTCGACGAGCGCGGGTATGCGACCGAGCCGCTCGAAGCCATTGGACTCGCCATGAAGAACTGGCTCAATCGCAGCCTGCCGGATAAGTCCGGCGAACGCCGACGCGTGTTTCAGCGCTTACGGCAGCTGCGGCTCATCGACTATCGCGAGGAGGAGGATCTGGATCGGAGCGAAACCTGGCTGCGCATCCATCCGATGATCGTCGACTTCGTGAGCATGGACGCGATCGAAGCGGCGAAAGCGGTGTCCGATGCCCCGCGTACGCAGGAGAGCGACGATGTTCCTTAAACGCCTGATCCTCGTTCACTGGGGCAATATCCCGAACACGACGTTCGAATTCGGTCCGGTCAATCTGTTCTCCGGTGCGAATGGCTCCGGTAAGACCACGGCGGCCGATGCGATTCAAACGTTGATGACGGCCGCGCACGAGAACCTGTTCCACTACAACCCAGGGCAGGACGAGACCACGCAGCGCGGTCGTGGCGGTAAACGCGTGCGCACGCTCGCCTCGTATGTGCTCGGTTGCGATGACGGCAGCTACGCGCGCTTGGATGCAACCGACGGTTACATCGCCGGCGTGTTCCATCCCACCCAGGGTGAAACGGCCGAGCCCTTCACCGCCGTGCTCGCCGTGCGTGCATGGCTCGACGCTTCAGGTAAACAGCCACTCGCGCGCGAAGAGTCGCTCGCATTCTTCATCCTGCCTGGCGTTGAGCTCGAGGAAGCGGCATTCATTCAGACACGCGGCGGCACTCAGCATGTCGTTCTGCTCGATGACGTGCAGAACCGCTTGGTCGCGCAGCACGGCAAACGTGCAGTCGAACGCTACGATCAAAAGCGTGCGTATCTGCGCCGCTTGTACGCCGCTCTGCGCGGCAAGCGCGATGCTGTTACCGAACGCGAGGCGATGGCGGCGGCCAAGGCGTTCTCGCGCTTCATGGCGTACAAGCCGGTGAGCGGCATCGACTCCTTCGTCAAGGATGAGGTGCTCGAACGTAAGGATCTCGGTGATGCGATCCGTTCCGTCTCGAATCAGCTGAAGCTCATTCACGGCATGGAGCGGGAGGCTCAAGGGCTGAAGGACAGCGCAGCGCTGCTCGAACAGGCAGGGCATCTGGCGCAGGGCTACATCGAGAGCTGGCTCGAGCTCGTCACGCACGATCTGATCCGCGCATCCGCCGCGTACCAGCAACATCAGGTGCGGTATCTGAAAGCTCGCGACGAGCGTGATGGCATCGAGCGCGATCGGCAACGCAACGTGGAAGACCTTGCGCTGGCCGAACAGCGGTTCACGCAAACCCACGCATCGATCGTCGCACTCGAAGCTCAGCGTCAGGGTATCGCGGCACTTCAGCAGAAAGACGCGCTCGAAACCGAACAGCGCCGTCTCGAGTCGTCCCTGTCCACGCAGGTTCGCGACCTCCTCTTGCAAGATCAGCGGCTGCAAGCCAACGCGCGCGCCATTCGCACCGTCGAGGAACTGCTTTTCGCACCCGAGATCGCGCAGGAATTGCCGCGTTTGTCGAACCTCGATGCCCAACGACTGCTGCGAGCGGCCCGCTCTACGGAGAAGACCGCAGACCTGGATATCCCCAGGTTGATGCAGCGGGATCTGACCGATGACCTCGGCATGCTCGAACGCCACCTGGACGAAGCGCGCGCCGCGCAGCGTGCCCATGGTGAACTGGCTGACTATTGGCGGCGCAGCGCGACCGACGGAGCGAGCCGTCGCGATGAACTGGCCGAAGCGCATCATCGACGGCGACAGCGTTACGAGTCGCTCACTCAGCAACACGAGCAGAAGGCGCAGGAGATCGCACGTCTCGAAGCCAAGCAGGTTGTCTATCCACCCTACGTAGAGCGGGCGCTGAGCGCCATTCGCGCGAAGTTCCCGCAGGCCGATGCGCGTGTGTTGTGCGATCACGTGGAAGTGACGGAACCGCGCTGGCAGGCAGCCATCGAGGGCTACTTGGGCGGCGCTCGCTTCAGCATCATCGTCGATGAGGCGTATGAAGCCGATGCGATCCGCGTCGTTCGTCAGCTCGCCGGCCGAGATAACCGTGCTCGCGTCATCCAGGGCGCAAAGGCACTGCGCGATGCGTCACGCGTGAAGCCCACGCCCGATTCCATCCTCCACGTGCTCAAGTTCTCGCACGCTATCGCCGAAGCCTTCGTCAAAGCGAGCTATGGCAACGTGGTGCGAGTGGAGACTGCCGAGGAGCTGCGTGGCACGGCCCGCGGGGTGACGAGCGACGGCATGGCCTCGGGTAACTACGCCATGTTCCGTTGCGACATAGCGGACGCGGACCTCGTCTTCGGCGCCGCGGCACGCGAGCGAGCGCTGCGCGCGAAGCGAGCGGAGCTGGACGAGCTGGATGTGGCGCGGCAGCAGGCCAATGAACGTCAGCAACAGTCGCATCGCCTGCTGCAGGCAGTGGATTCGCTGCAGGCGCTCACATATGCAGATGCTATCGCCGGCGTGCTGGAGACCCATCGCGAATTGCGCCAGAAGGAGATGCTCCTGTCGCAATTGGACGTGAGCGAGTACGAATCGCTCGAAGCGAAGCTCGCGTTGTTGCAGGAAGAGGAACGGCAAATCCGTGCGCAAGTGGGCAAGCTCCATGAGCAAGGCGGTGTGCTGAAGACGAAGTCGGAGCAACTGGCCAAGAGCATTGCGCATTTGAGCGAGCAGAAAGATCAGGCACAGGATGCGATGGCGACTGCGGAGGGAGCACTGCGCGAGCTGCATGGCCAGTGGCCGCAATTCGATTTGCAAGCGCGCCTTTCGTACTCCGAGCAGGAAGCCCGCAGTTTCGATGCCGAGCGTGGGCACGCTGAACGCGAGTCCATCGAGCAGCAGCTACGCTCTCGGGAACACAGCCTTACGCAGACACTGCTCCAGCACAACCAAAAGTGCCGGCCAGCGGATGCGATCGCGTACACCGCTTTCAGCGGCAACTACGACGCGACGCTGTTCGTCAGCATTTGCGAGCTGCGCGCCGAGATCGACCGCGTCTACAACATCCTCAAGAACAACGTGCTCGTCGACAAACATGAGCAGTTGAAGAATCTCAAAGCCAGCTTCAACAACGCGTTCGTCTCGCATCTGTGCCAGGAGATTCACCAGGCTATTCAAGACGGGAAGCGCCAGCTCGACCAGCTCAACAAGGAGCTTGTAAATCACCGCTTCGGCTCGGACCGCGAGAGCTTCCGCTTCGCGCAAGATTGGATACCGGAGTACCGCGAGTACGCCCGCTTCTTCGAGGAGGTGGTGCGCAATCCGGCCATTGGCGAGGAGACCACACTCTTCGATGCGCAGCTCACGCCGAAATCCATGCAGGTGCGCGATACGTTGATGGATCTGCTGCTCGGCGCGGATGAGCATCAGTCGCTGCGCGAGCTCGAGCGCATTGCCGACTATCGCAACTACCACCGCTATGAAATCTATAAACACGTGGATGGCAAGGAGCCCATCCCACTGTCCGAGTACGGCACGGGCAGCGGCGGTCAGTTGGAAACGCCCGCGTACATCATCCGCTCGGCTAGCATCACTTCGGCCTTTCGCTATGCAGAAGGCGTCAACCACCTGCGCATGGTCCTGGTCGACGAAGCGTTCTCGAAGATGGACGAGACGCGCTCGCGCGAAGTGATCGAATACCTCACGAACACGCTCGGCCTGCAGCTCATCTTCATCATGCCGACGAGCAAGTGCGGGCCCTTCATGGATCTCGTCAGCAATGAATTCGTGTTCGCGAAAGTGCCGAGCTCACTCCGTGGACAGCTCCACACGCGTGTGCTCGTCGATCGCAAGCAGTGCGATCGGCCGCGCATCGTGGAGCTGTGGGCTCGGCACCGGCGCACTGTCCATCATCAGGCGGAGATGGACTTCATGGCCGAGGTGCTTGATCGGACGTCTGCTAGGAAGGGCGCGGCCGGATCATGAGCGGGTCCGCGCCACCGGCGTGGTTGGCCGACGAGGAAGAGATTCGCGCGCTCCTGCATGCCGTGCTGGATCGTTTCGATGCGCAGCCGGGTGTCGAGCGGCGCAAGCGCCTGTTCCTCGAGACCGAGAGGCATCTCCCCTCCTTGCAACGCGGCGACGCGCTGGCGGATCAGACTTGGGCGCTGATCGCTCGTCTGGTTGCGATGAGTATCTGCACGCTGCGTCTGGCACGCCGCAATCAATACGATCCTGAGTGGAGTGGGAGCAAGCTGGCCTTCGAGCCGACTATCGAGCCCGTTCTACGTCAATGGCTCGGCCGCGACAGTGTCGAGCCTGCGATGCAGTCGTGGCGCCAGGCGATTGCCGCGCACGAGCACGAGTTTCCGGGAGGAGTGCAGGCCCTGTTGGCAAGGCGCATTGCATTGCCCGGGCGGAGCGATGCCGAAGTGATTGCAGCACTTGCACGTGCGGGTGAGATGGTTGGGCCCATGAGCTTGCGTCAGCTCAGCACGCGGATCTTTTGGGGCGATTCCAAGGTGCTCGACGAACGTGGCGACCTCATCATGGCGCTGTTTCCGCGGCTGCAGCTGCGCGAGCGCCCGATCGTCGCGGCAGTGCATCTGCCCCTGGCCATGCACGGCGTGCTCTTCATCGAGAATCAGGACAGCTATGCGCTCGCCGCGGCGGGTGCTCTGCCGGATGCTGCGCAGCTTGCGCTCGTCTATGCCGCTGGCTTTCGCGGTGCCGCCGCCCGCATTCGCAGCCGCACCGGTGCGCTCCTGCATTTTGCCGGCCCCGGATTGGAGTCCATGCGAATGCAGTTCGAGCAGTGGTGGTATGAAGAATCATCGGCGGCGTTCGCGAGCTGGTTTTGGGGCGACCTGGATTTCGCCGGCATGCAGATCCTCAAGTCCTTGCTGGCGCGCTTCGGCGACGTGCACGCATGGCGTCCTGGCTATGAACCGATGGTCGCGGCCCTGCAAGCGCGAGCGATGCAACAGACGAGCGATCGCGGACAACTCGATCCGGGCGTCACGGGCTGCATCTATGCGGACACCGTCCTATTGCCTGCCATTCGGGAACATGGCTACCTCGATCAGGAGGCGGTGTTGCCGTGAG
>CBJNAT010000187.1:0-6121 GCA_966434585.1 uncultured Gammaproteobacteria bacterium
GTTCCACATGCCCGAGTTCTTGCTCATCGGCAGGTTACGGTCGCGCTTGCCCGGCTTCAGCCGGACGAGAATCCACTGGTGGTCGGGATTCGCCGAGAAGAAGACCGGCTCCTGCTCCGTGATCCGGTGATTGGCTCTGAGCTCCACCGCCGCGGCAGGTACATGTCCGAGTTGCGCATCGGGTATACCGATGACGCCGGCATCCGCAACCGCCGGATGCGAACAGAGCGCAGCCGCGATCTTCTGTGGATCTACCTTGAAGCCGCCGCGATTGATCATCTCGTCCGCGCGGCCGTGCAGAAACAAAAAGCCATCGCTGTCGAGATGGCCGAGATCGGTGGTGCGGATGAAGCCGGGACCAATGCGTGGCACGCTGGCTTCGATCACGCCGGGAACGTCCGCTGGGTTCACTGCGCCCGTGTCTCGATCGACGATACGCAACTGCACACCCGGTCGTGCTCTTCCGACGCTGCCGCGCTTCAGCGCTCCATACTGCTTGTGATCCTCGGGAGTCCAGTTCGCCACCACGCCGCAGAACTCCGTAGCGCCATAGCCGATGAGCACGGGGATCCCAAAGCGCTCTTCAAAACCGGCTTGCAGCTTCGGATCAAGCGGCGCTGCGCCCGTGCCCAACGCGGCGAGGTTGCCGAGATCGCCCTTCTGCAGCTGCGTATCCATCAGCATGCGCAAGGCTGCGGGCGGCACGGCAGCATACGTACACCCGTGGCGACGTATCGCTGCAAGCCAGTCATCGAGCTTGAATCTCTCCAGCAGCACCAAGCGTCTGCCGGTGCCGATGGATGGAATCAAGTAGTAGAGGCCGCTGATGTTGCCGATAGGGAAGGTGAGGACATCGGGCGGCACAGCGACTCCCGCGTTGGGATCGTTCTGTATCCCGAGTAAATCGATGGCCGCGGCATTGAGCGTGGACCAGCGGATCGGCACCCGCTTCGGTGCGCCTGTCGTGCCGCTCGTCAGCATCTCCACTGCGATCTCAAGATCGTTGTGCTCGCTCGACGAGCGCGGCTTCGTAAGCGGCCCCCGCACACTGACGGACATGGCGGGATCGTGGGCGAGTGCCAGTGCGAGCGTGCCACGTTCGCGCGCCGCGGCGAGTGCTTCAGCGGACCAATCATCCTGGTCTGCGATCACTGCGGGCAGATTCAGCTGGCGTAGATCTTCGGCCAGTGCGTTTGCGGATTGGAATGCATAGATCATCACGATGCGACGATGCGAAGCCATGAGCGCGAGGATGGCCGCAACGATTGCGGGCCGGTTACGTGCGACGAGGCCGACACGCACACCTTCAGGCACGGCTGCAGCGGCGAGTGCGTCTGCGACCGCGCCAGCAGACTTTCGCAGTGCAGGCCAGTCGTACCAGAGACCGTTGTGCTCGAGCGCGTCATTCTGATCGGCGTCTTCGAGCTCGTGTTTGATGAGTGCCGCTAGATTCATGGCTTCTCTATCCGCGGTTTCGGAGCGTGCCTTTGGGTGTCACGCGTACTCGCTGCCTCGATAATCGCGCTGCTTTGCAACAAGCACCCCTAAGCGATACCGAGTTGACCACCGACGTTTTGAGAGTCTAAAGTGGAATCAGTGCAAAGAATAGATCTAATGTCTTGATGGCCACAGAAGCTGCCAACTCCTCGGGACTCGCGGAACGCGTGCACGCCGTTCTCCGCGTCGATCCTGCGCGCGGCGCGATCGAGCAGAACGGCCGGTGGTGGAGTTGGGGTCAGCTTGCGCAGCTGATGCAAGATGTCGATGCACTGCTCGCATCGTGCGGGCTTGGAGCCGGCACTCCCGTGGGCATGTTACTGCGCAATCGTCCGGCGCATCTCGGTGCACTGCTGCAAGTACTGATATCCAGCCGCTGCGCTGTAACCATTAACCCTTTCCAATCGCCGGAGAAGCTCGCCGCCGACTTGAGCAAGCTGCGCTGTCCTGTGTACGTCGCCGACGAGCAAGACTGGGCACACCCTGAACTACGCGAGGCAGCGGCAGCGACGAACAGCGTGGCGCTCGCGCTCACAAGTGGCGATTCACTCGCCGTTTCGTTCGTCTCCGGGTTGGAGCAGCTGGGTGAGGGTCCACACCATGAGCCACTGCCGGGTGTCGGCGTACAGATGCTGACCAGCGGCACGACCGGGCCGGCAAAGCGCGTGAAGCTCGGCTACAAGAATCTCGAACGCGCGCTCCTCGATGCACTGTTCTACGAAGCCGGTGCGCGTGATGGCCAGGTGACGTTGAAGAACGCGGTCGTGCTGATGGTGCAACCGCTGGTGCACATCGGCGGTGTTTGGGCCGGTGTCTCGGCAGTCATCTCAGGTCGCAGTATCGTGCTGTTCGAAAAGTTCAGCGTCGATGCGTGGCATGCCGCGGTGAAACGGCATCGACCCAAACTGGTCGCCTTACCACCCACGGCGCTGAAAATGATTTTCGACGCGAACGTCCCGAAGGAGGACCTCGCCAGCATCCTCGCGATTCGTACGGCGACTGCGCCGCTGGATCCAGAGCTGAAGACACACTTCGAAACGCGTTACGGCATACCCATCCTCGATGCGTACGGAGCGACCGAGTTTGCTGGCGGCGTTGCGGGATGGACGCTCGCTGATCACAAGCAGTTCGGTCAAGTCAAACGCGGCTCGGTAGGGCGCGCGCAACCTGGCTGCGAACTGCGCATCGTCGACCGCGATACGTTCGAGCCGTTGCCGACCAACACGATTGGCTTGCTGGAAGTGAAAGCCAAGCACGTCGGCGACGGTGGCTGGTTGCGCACGACCGATCTCGCCGAGATCGACAGCGACGGCTTCCTGTACATCCGTGGTCGTGCCGACGACGCGATCATTCGCGGCGGCTTCAAGATTCTGCCCGGCGATGTCGCGAGCGTGCTGTTGCAACACCCGAGCGTGAAAGATGCGAGTGTCGTTGGTTTGCAGGACGAACGCTTAGGCGCGATTCCGGTGGCTGCCGTCGAGTTGCACGCGGACGCACCGTGTCCCAGCGAAGAGGAGTTGCTGTCACTCGCACGCAAGCATCTCGTCAGCTATCAGGTACCGGTAGCGCTGAAGATCGTGTCCGAGTTGCCGCGCACTCCCTCGCTCAAAGTTTCCCAACCCGGCGTTCGCGCACTGTTCGAGGGGCATCACAGTGGCACTCCCTGAGCGCTTGCAGGGACGGTTGCGTCTGCCGCTGATTGCAGCGCCGATGTTCCTGGTGTCCGGACCGGAGCTCGTCCTAGCCGCGTGCAAGGCCGGCATCGTCGGCGGGTTGCCTGCGCTGAATGCGCGCACGACAGAAGAGTTCTCGCAGTGGATGGATGAATTGCATGGTGCGCTGTCAGCGTCATCGACGAGCGGTGTGCTCGCGGTGAACGTGCCGACGCCGAAGTTCGGCGGCAAACGCTACGAAGCCGACATGGCGATCGTCGAGCGCTATCGAGTGCCCATCGTCATCACCGCCATCGGCGATCCCACGGAAGTCGTGCAAGCGGTGCATCGCTGGGGCGGCATCGTGCTGCACGACGCAACGACCGTGGCGCATGCGCAAAAGGCGGCGCAGGCGGGCGTCGATGGTCTCAATCTGATCTGCGCAGGCGCCGGCGGACACGCGGGCGTGTTGAATCCCTTTACGTTCGTCCCGCAAGTGCGCAAGTTCTTCGACGGCATCGTCTGCCTGGCCGGCGCACTCGCGACGGGCGATGCGATCCGATCGGCGCAGGTGCTGGGCGCGGACCTCGTCTACATGGGCTCGCGCTTCATTGCTACGCAGGAGTCCCGCGCGGCCGACGAATACAAGTCGTTGCTCGTCTCCGAAGGCAGCGCGGACATCCTCTACACAGCGGCGATCGCCGGGCTCGCCGGTAATTTCATGCGCTCATCGATGCGACGGGTCGGGCTCGATCCGGACAACCTCCCCGCGCCGCTCGCACCGCATCGACCGAATCTCCCCGAGGGCATCAAGCCTTGGAAGAACGTCTGGAGCGCAGGCCAAGGCATCGGCTTGATCGATGATCTGCCCAGCGTGGCCGAGTTAGTGGATCGCCTCGAGTCACAGTATCGCGCGGCCGCAAGCCGTGCACTTGCGAGTTGAGTCATGAGCGAAGAGGTGTTGCTCAAGCAGCTGGAAAACCGTGTGCTCACGCTCACGCTCAATCGACCTGAGCGGTTGAACGCGCTGAATCCGGCGTTGATGCGCGCGCTGGTCGATGCGACGCGCGATGCGGCGAGCGACGCCAGAGTCGGCTGCGTCGTCTTGAAAGGCGCAGGCAAAGGCTTCTGTGCCGGTGGCGACATCGGCGTGGCCGGCAGCAAAGATCCGCAGGCCGCCGAGAAGACACCCGAAGAAAAAGCGCGTGATGCGGAACGTGCAGCCAAGCGCGGCGCGGACAGTTTCGAAGCGCGCGTGCAGTGGCTGCGCGAAAACATGGAGGCTGTGCGCCTGCTGCACGAGATGCCGAAGCCTACGATCGCGAGCGTACATGGCGCGGCAGCGGGTGCTGGTTTCTGTTTGGCCGCCGCGTGTGACTTCCGCATCGTCGCGGACAACGCCAAGTTCACGACGGCATTCGTGCATGTCGGCTTCTCTGGTGACTACGGCGGCACGTACTTGCTCACGAAGCTCGTCGGACCGATGAAGGCGCGCGAGCTGTATCTCTTGGGCGAGAAGATCGATGCACGCGAGGCCGAACGCATCGGCCTCCTGACGAAGCTCGTCGCGCCCGATCAGTTGGAAGCAGAAACCATGGCGCTCGCATCGCGCCTTGCCGGCGGCCCGCCCATTGCACAGCGCTACATGAAGCAGGTCCTCAACGCCGCTGAGAGCAGGACGCTGTCCGAGATCCTCGACCTCGAAGCTCAGTGTCAGACGCGAGCGGGCGAGACGCAGGATCACAAGGAAGCCGCTCGGGCATTTTTTGAAAAGCGTGCGCCGCAGTTCAAAGGCGTGTGACGCACGACGGAGAGTGGGATGGCAGAGATCAAAGTCAAAGACGAGCTCAAAGCGGAATTCGAGAAGGCGACCGCGTACGAGCTCACAGATCACGATATCGAGCGCAACCAGCTGTTGCTGGGCATCGATCTCGCAAGTCGTGACAGCGAGCAGATTCACACGGCCACCGCCGACAACATCCGCACGTTTGCCTTCGGCACGGGCAGCGACAATCCGCTGCATGTCGATCCTGAGTATGCGGCCGGTACCCGTTGGGGCAGCGTGATTGCGCCCACGATGATGGCGGGTGTGATCAACAAACCGTTGCTGGGGGATCCGCTCGACCCGGGCATCAAAGCACGCACCAAGAGCATGTTCCGTGGCATCCATGTGTTCATCTCGGGCGGCGAGTGGCTGTTCTACAAGCCCATCTACCCGGGCGACACGATCTATTGCTTCCAAGGTGTAGAAAGCATTGAGGTGCAGCCCTCGGAGTTCGCCGGCCGCAAGGTCAACCGCATCACCCGGCAGGTGAAGATCAATCAACGCGGCGAGATCGTGGCCGTGTATCGCTATCGCGAGATCCTCACCGAACGCAAGACGGCGCGCGAGAAAGGCAAGTACGCGAGCATCGAGCCGGCGAAATACTCGGACGAAGACATCGCGAAGATCGATGAGCTCTATGCCAACGACAGCCCTCGAGGCGCCACCTCGTGGTACTTCGAGGATGTGAACGTTGGTGAGCAGTTGCGGCCGAGTGCATCCGGCCCGCTGACTGTCACCGACGTGGTCACGTTCCACGCGGGTGGTTACGGCTGGGTTCCGTATGGGTTGCGAGTAGGCCGGCTCTGGCACAAGAACCGCAAGCGCATCGCTCCCTTCTATGTGAAGAACGAAAGCGGCATTCCCGATGTCGCGCAACGCCTGCACTGGGACAGCGAGTGGGCGAAGGCCATCGGCAATCCCATGGCGTACGACTACGGCGTCATGCGCGAGAACTACATTTATCGCTATCTCACCGATCTGGCGGGCGATGACGGCTG
Organism: uncultured Gammaproteobacteria bacterium; assembly: GCA_966434585.1. Lineage (GTDB taxonomy): Bacteria > Pseudomonadota > Gammaproteobacteria > Steroidobacterales > Steroidobacteraceae > DATELY01. The sequence continues at coordinate 5,973 of CBJNAT010000187.1, forward strand.
GGTCTATCGCCAATACGACGAGATCCGCAAGTTCAACTACATCGGCGACACGCAGTTCATCACCGGAGAAGTGGTGGGCAAGCGAGAGGAGGCCGGTCTCAGCCTCATCGACGTGAAGCTGAAGCTCACCAACCAGCGTGGTGAGGACA
>CBJNAT010000188.1:0-6112 GCA_966434585.1 uncultured Gammaproteobacteria bacterium
CAGCCAGATGATTGCTATGGTCGGTTGCGCCACAGCAGTCCTCGAGCAGCAGGCATTCGAAGCCGCGGTCGTTGGCCTCGCGCATCGTCGTGTGCACGCACACATCGGTGGTGATGCCCGTCAGCACGAGATTGCGGATGCCGCGCGTGCGCAGAATCAGCTCGAGATCGGTCGCGCAAAACGAGCCCTTGCCGGGCTTGTCGACGATGATTTCATCCGGTAACGGCGCAAGCTCGGGGATGATTTCCCACCCCGGCTCGCCGCGAACGAGGATCTTGCCGCACGGACCCGGATCGCCGATGCCCGCACCGATCCGGCGCGAACGCCAGCGCTTGTTCTCGGGCAGATCCGACAGATCGGGTCGATGACCTTCGCGCGTATGAATGATGTGAAAGCCGCGTGCTCGCATATGCGCCAGCACTCGACCAATCGGCTCGATGGGGGCGCGAGTCAGCGAAAGGTCATAACCCATGCTGTCGACGTAACCGCCCTTGCCGCAGAAGTCCGTTTGCATGTCGATCACGATCAGCGCGGTGTTCGCGGGGCGCAGATCGCCGTCGTAGGGCCACGGGTACGGATCGGAGGCGACGAGGCTCATCTGCGTTGTTCTCTCCATTCGTGATGCGCTGGGCGAAGCAAGGCGTGTGCCAACACGTTGGTACCCTTCGCTGAGCGATGTACTCTCGCGCACCACGATTCCGACCGACGAATCTTCCAATGGCCAAGCCCCGCCGCAGCAAAACGCTCGAGAAAGTCGCGCGCAGCATCAAAGACAGCGACGAGTTCGTGAACCACGTGTTCGGCATCGCTGCCGCCTACCGCAGTCAGCATTCGCTAGAAGCAGGCTCCGCCGGCCGCGCCGTGCGACAGGCCCTGAAGTCGTTCAACAAGCACGCCACCGCGCTCGAGTTCTGGCTGCGGACCGCCCAGAAATCTAGCTCGGTCGAGCACGAGGCGCTGGGTGCATTGAGCTCAGCCCTGCATGGATCGAGCAGCTCAGCTCGCGCTCAGGCGACCGCGACGCAGCTGTGGCTCGGCCGCATCAACGCCGTCAGCGAGCGCGCACTGCAGAACGTGAAACGTACCTCCCAGCCGCTCGCCCCACGACGTGCAGCAGAGGCTTTGCGCGCAACGTTCGAACACCACGCGCTCAAAATCGGCTATGGCATCAAGGGCAACCAGGTGAGCCATGCCATCCGGCTGTTCTGCGCGATCGCCAAAGACTCTGGCGATGTCGAGATGACACCGGAGCGCGCGCGGCAATGGCTCAAACCCGCCAGTGCACCGAAGGATCATTGAGACTGCAGCGCACGCAGGCGCAAGATGCCGTTTCAACCTGCTTCGTGGTGACGCTCATGACGACTCTGCACACGAACATCCTCCAAACGATCGGCCGCACGCCCATCGTCCGCATCAACAAGCTCGCGCCCGCGCACGTGAACCTCTACGTGAAAGTGGAAGCGTTCAACCCGATGGGATCGGTCAAAGACCGCCTCGCGCTCGGTGTCATCGAAGACGCGGAACGCTCGGGCAAGTTGCAACCAGGACAAACCGTCGTCGAAGCCTCGAGCGGCAATACCGGCATTGGGCTTGCGATGGTGTGCGCGCAGAAGGGGTATCCGCTCGTGGTCGTCATGAGCGAGAACTTCAGCATCGAGCGTCGCCGGCTGATGCGTTTCCTCGGCGCGAAGGTTGTGCTGACACCGGCGTACTTGAAAGGTAGCGGCATGCTCGCGAAGGCGACTGAACTGGCGCAGGCCCACGGCTGGTTCCTCGCTCGACAGTTCGAGAACGAAGCCAACGCCGACATGCACTCGCGCACGACCGCACCGGAAATTCTCGAAGCGTTTGCGGGGCAGCGGCTGGATTACTGGGTCACGGGTTACGGCACGGGCGGCACATTGAAGGGCGTCGCGCGCGTGCTGCGAGAACGCAGCCCGCATACGAAAATTGTCGTGAGCGAACCGGACAACTCACAGGTGCTCGGCAGTGGCATTGCGCAGCCCCGCAATAGCGATGGTTCACCTGCAGCGAGTCATCCAGTGTTTCGGCCGCATCTCATGCAGGGCTGGAGTCCGGACTTCATTCCGAAACTGACAGAAGACGCGGTGCGCAGTGAGCTCGTCGATCGCATCGTGCCGGTGAACGGTGGTGAGGCTCTGCGGCTCGCGCGTGAGCTGGCGCAGAAGGAAGGCATCTTCTGCGGTATTTCCTCGGGCGCAACGCTCGCCGCTGCGTTGACGGTGTGCGCCGATGCACCCGCCGGCAGCACTGTGCTATGCATGCTGCCCGACACGGGCGAGCGTTACTTGAGTACACCCCTCTTTAACGACATTCAGGCCGAGATGAACGCGGAGGAGCTCGCGATCTCCAAGTCGACACCGAACTTTCGGTTCGACGTGGCCCCTAGCCCCTCACCCGCGGCGGCCGTCGCGCCGCCAGTTGTGCTGCCGGAGGCCGCCGAGTTCGTTGCACGCACGATCGCCGATCGCGAGATGCCTGTCGTGATGTTCGCGCTCGAGTGGTGCGAGTTCTGCTGGGCCGCACGTAAGCTCTTCGCCCGCCACGACATCGCCTTCCGCTCCATCGATCTCGATTCAGTGGAGTATCAACGCGACGATCGCGGCGGAAAAATCCGCGCGGCCCTCGCATCGAAGACCGGCATGAACACGATTCCGCAGATCTTCGTCGGCGGCGAGTTCATCGGCGGCTGTACGGATCTGCTCGAAGCCCACAAGACCGGCCGGCTGCAGTCGCTGCTGGAGAAGAATGCGGTCGCCTACGACCGCAGCGTGCGGGTGGATCCTTACAGCTTCTTGCCTGGGTGGATTCATCCGAAGTAATGAAGACGGACCTAACCATTTCTGCACGAACTCGCCGGCAGTGGAGATCGCGCGCCGCTGCTAGTCGAGCAGACTTGACGGATGAAGGTTGTGCAGATTCTGCGTTTGCTAGCAGAGGATGGGTGGTACTTGGTGGCGATCAGGGGCAGTCACCGGCAATTGAAACACCCCAGCAAGCCAGGCCGAGTCACCGTTGCCGGTCGGCCCAGCGATGAGTTGGCTCCGGGTACCCTGGCCAGTATCCTGAAGCAAGCTGGTCTTAAGAAGCAGGGTAGTTGATATGCGATATGCGATCGTCATCGAGAAGGCTGGAGGCAATTTCGCGGCGTACGTCCCAGACCTTCCTGGCTGCGTGGCGACGGGAGCCGATATCGAAGAAACGGAACAGGCAATCCGAAAAGCCATCGAGCTGCACATCGACGGATTACGTGCCGATGGAACTCCAGTGCCTGCCCCTTCGAGCCGCGTCGAGTACATCGAAGTTGCGGCCTAGGTCCGCTCGCCCTGAGATTGCCGAAGGGCTCACCCGCAAAGGCAGCCTTTAATCAGTACCGCAGCCAAGCTGCCGTCACTCGGACTTGCTTCTCTTTGGTGCCAACCTTGTTCGCTTTGATCCAATAGCGAGCAACCACTGCGGATACACCCTCGTTTCTCCCACCCGCCATCCAACGTATGTTGGCCGCGCACTTGCACAGGCATCCTTCTAAGTTCCCTCGCGGAGGTTGCTCGTGTCGATTCATGTCGCGCTTCATCACATCACGCATTACCGGTACGACCGGCCGGTGAGCTTGAGTCCGCAGATCGTGCGGCTGCGACCTGCGCCGCATAGCCGTACGCGCATCCTGTCGTACTCGCTCGAGGTCACGCCTGAGAAGCACTTCATCAATTGGCAGCAGGATCCGCAGTCCAACTACCTCGCGCGCCTCACGTTCCCCGATAAGACCGAGCAGTTGCGCATCGAAGTCGATCTGGTCGCCGAGATGGCGGTGCTGAATCCGTTCGACTTCTTCCTCGAGCCGTACGCCGAGCACTTTCCGTTTGCCTATGAAGCCACTGAGAAACGCGAGCTCGCGCCGTACCTGATCCAGGCGCCGCTCTCGCCACGGTTTGCCGACTACCTCGAGTCGATCCGGCGCCACCCTCACCCGCCGCTCACGCGTCGACCTCTCCCGGAACCGGGAGAGGTGCTCTCTAAGGAACGGGTGATCGACTTCCTAGTGAGTCTCAACACACGTCTCTCGCGCGACATTCGCTATCTGATTCGCATGGAGCCGGGCGTGCAGACGCCGGAGGAGACGCTGGAGAAAGGCTCGGGGTCGTGTCGCGACTCGGGCTGGCTGCTCGTGCAGTTGCTGCGGCACCTCGGGTTCGCGGCGCGCTTCGTGTCCGGTTATCTCATCCAGCTTACGGCCGACGTGAAGTCGCTCGATGGTCCGTCCGGCCCGCCAGCGGACTTCACCGACCTGCACGCTTGGTGCGAGGTGTACCTACCGGGCGCGGGCTGGATCGGACTCGATCCCACGTCGGGGCTGCTGGCCGGTGAAGGGCACATTCCGCTCGCGTGCACCCCCGAGCCTTCATCGGCCGCACCCGTGAGCGGACTGGTGGAGGAATGCACAGTCGAGTTCGAGCATCAGATGCGGGTCGAGCGTGTGTGGGAAGCGCCGCGTGTCACCAAGCCCTATACGGAGGAGCAGTGGGCGCGAATCGAAGCACTGGGCCATGAGGTGGATGCGGATCTCAATGCGCTCGATGTGCGGCTCACGATGGGTGGCGAGCCCACGTTCGTGTCCATCGACGATCCCGATGGCGCGGAATGGAACACCGCAGCGCTCGGTCCCGACAAACGGCGGCTCGCGGCCGATCTCTACCACCGCTTGCGGCGCCACTACGCACCGCAAGGGCTTGCCCACTTCGGTCAGGGCAAGTGGTATCCGGGCGAGCAACTGCCGCGCTGGTCCCTGAACTGCTTCTGGCGGCGCGACGGCGAGCCTATCTGGCAAGACGCCTCGCTTCTCGCTGATGAGGTCATGGACTATGGTGCGACCGCGGCCGGTGCGCGCAAATTCTTGGCCGCGGTCGCAACCCATCTCGGCCTCACCTCCGAGACGATCTTTGCGGGTTTCGAAGATGCGTTCTATTACCTCTGGCGCGAGCGACGGTTGCCCTCGAACGTCGATCCGTTCGATTCGAAACTCAAGGATGCCGAAGAGCGTGCGCGGCTCGCGCGCGTGTTCGAGCAAGGGCTCGATGCGGAAATTGGCTACGTCCTGCCGATCGCGCGCAAGCCCACGGGGGGATGGGAAACAGGTCCGTGGTTCCTGCGGTCCGAGCGCTGTTATCTGATCCCTGGGGATTCGCCGCTGGGCTATCGCTTGCCACTCGACTCCTTGCCGTGGGTTGCACCAGGCGAGTATCCGCACGTGCACATGCCCGATCCGACGCAAGTGTTTCCGCCGCTCTCATCGCATGCGCAAATTCGCAGTCAGCTGCGTGGGCAACCCGCAGAACGTGACCGCGAAAGGGCTTCGCTGGCACTTCGAGCACCGCAGTCGCAGGAATCGGCGCACTGGCTCACACGCACGGCAATGTGCGCCGAACCGCGCAAAGGCGTGCTGTACGTCTTCATGCCGCCCACGAGCGCACTCGAGGACTACCTCGAGCTCGTCACCGCCGTGGAAGCAACCGCCGCATCGCTTTCGCAGCCTGTGATTCTGGAAGGCTACGAGCCGCCGCGCGATCCCCGACTGAACGGCTTTCGCGTGACGCCCGATCCGGGCGTGATTGAAGTGAACATTCATCCCGCATCGAGCTGGGATGAGCTCGTTCATCGCACGACACATCTGTATGAGGAAGCGCGACAGTCACGGCTTTCCACCGAGAAGTTCATGCTCGATGGTCGTCACACGGGCACGGGCGGCGGCAATCACTTCGTGCTCGGCGGTGAGACGCCGAACGATTCGCCGTTCCTGCGTCGCCCCGATCTGCTGCGCAGTTTGCTCGCGTATTGGCACAACCACCCATCGCTGTCGTATCTCTTCTCCGGCTTGTTCATCGGGCCGACCTCGCAGGCGCCGCGTGTCGATGAAGCGCGCAACGATTCGCTCTATGAGCTCGAAGTCGCGTTCAAGCAGTTGCCGTCTGCAGGACAGACGTGCCCACCGTGGCTCGTCGATCGCACGCTGCGCAATCTGCTGATCGACGTCACCGGCAACACGCATCGCGCCGAGTTCTGCATCGACAAGCTGTACTCGCCTGATGGCCCGAGC
>CBJNAT010000189.1:0-6092 GCA_966434585.1 uncultured Gammaproteobacteria bacterium
AATGCTGCCATCGCCTTTCGCTTCGCTGTGAGTGGCGGATCGAAGTGCACTGCGGAGCTCTGCAGAACAGCGAGCGGCAACGTGATCACCGCACGCGGCGCGCTGAAGTTGACGATACGCCCGGCCTGGATTGCTTCGATCTTCACGCGACCGCGTCGCCAATGAACCGCGCGCACGACCGTATTCAACTGCACGCGGCCACGACGATGATCGAGGGCGCCCAGCAAGGCCTCGAGCAAGGTCATGTAGCCGTTCAGCGGGCGAAACGTCGGTGCGTCCGCGGCGCCCTGCCCCGCCCACTCCGACAACGTTTGGAGGGTGCTGACCCGAGTGGCATCCGCCGCATCGAAGCCCTCCACGAGGACGCGAGCGAAGTCACGTACCGGTCGCGACAGCTCGCGCGAGTGTGCCGCGAGGAAGTGTGCAAACGGCAAATCCCGTCGAGGCGGCCCGATGTTTGCGAGCGCGGCGCGCATGTGGTCGAACACGTCATCGCCCTTTGCGAGACGCCCATTGCGCACGCTCCAACGTTCGTGTGACGCATCGATGACCGGAACGTTGGCACGCTGCAGCCGGCGCATGATGGAAGGCGCGGCACCGTGGATGAACTCGGCGCCAAGTTCCAGGGGAGCGGCCGATTGAGGATCTCTGCGTGTGAAGATCCGGCCGCCTACACGGTCGCGCGCTTCCAGCACGCATACGGATCTCCCCCCACCGGTGATGTCCACCGCCGCGGCAAGGCCTGCAGCGCCGGCGCCGACGATGAGTACGTCGCAATCGTTCGTTGCACCCATGTGGCTTATCGCTGCGCGCGGCGAACCGTCGAGCGGCGCGATCGGGTATCGTTAGGGATTCTTCGTGGCACGTAACTTCCTACTCCAGATGAAGCTTTCTGCGCTCTGGCCGGCGGCCTTCGCGGCGTTCGTCTTACTGAGTGTCGCCGGCTGCGGCAAGCAACCGCAACCGACGCAAATGCCGCCCATGCCCGTCGGCGTTACGACCGTGCAACCGCAATCGGTGCCGCTCGTACGTGAGTTCGTCGGCCGCCTGTCAGCGACGCGCTCCGCCGACGTGCGTGCGCGTGTGGCCGGAGTGCTCGAGAAGCGGTTGTACAAGGAAGGCACGGAGGTCAAGGAAGGTCAGCCGCTGTTTCAAATCGATCCGACGCCGCTGCAGGCGGAGCTGGACGCTGCGCTTGCAACCCTGGCGCGCGCCGAAGCGGAGGCCACCAATGCCAAGGTGATTGCGGACCGCGCCCGCAAGCTCATCGTGCAGAAACTCGTCGCACAAGCGGATTTGGACAATGCCGAAGCCAATGAGCGCACGACAGCCGCGCAGATGAAGCAGGCGCAGGCCGACGTGCAATCGGCGCGTATCCGGCTGGGCTATGCACTCGTGCGAGCGCCGATTGCAGGCCGAGCGGCACAACAGCGGGTCACGGAAGGCGCCCTCGTGGGGCAGGATGAAGCCACCCTGCTCACGATGATCGAGCAGATCCATCCGATCTACGTGAATTTCGATCTGCCGGCGACGGGGCTGGAACGACTGACGCGCGCGGAATCCGAGGGCGCCGTGAGCACGGACCTTCCGCACGCGCAAGTGGAAGTGCTCATGCCCGACGGCACGCTTTACGACCACAAGGGCACGGTGGACTTCACGGGTACGACCGTCGATCCGACCACAGGCACGGTTGCATTTCGCGGCACCATTTCGAATCCGGAGCGGCGTTTGCTGCCGGGCATGTTCGTGCGTGTGCGGTTATCGATCGGCGAGCGCAACCGCGTCTTCCTCGTGCCGCAAACGGCGGTGCTGCGCGATGCGGGCGGCGCGTACCTGTTCGTCGTCGGTCCGGAGAATCGAGCCACACAAAAGCGCGTGACGACGGAAATGATGCAGGGCGCGGACTGGATCGTAAGCCAGGGTCTCGAGCCGGGCGATCGGGTCATCGTGAGCGGCGTAACCAATCTGCGGCCCGAGGCCCTCGTGCAACCCTCGCCTGTGGATGCGTCTGGCCCAGCACAGGCTGCAGCGAGCGCGCCCGCCACCGCGAAGGCGAAGTAGCGCCATGGCAGGGTTCTTCATCAATCGCCCGGTCTTCGCGTGGGTGCTCGCGATTCTGATCAGTATCGGCGGCGTGTTTGCCTTTCAGACGTTGCCGGTCGAGTCCTATCCGACAGTGGCGCCACCTCAGGTGCAAATCTCGACCAGCTATCCGGGCGCGAATGCCGACACGGTGGAGAACACCGTCACGCAAGTCATCGAGCAGCAGCTCAAAGCGATCGATGGTCTGCTGTATTTCACGGCCAGCTCCAACTCGAACGGTGGGTCTTCCATCACGCTGACGTTCGAGTCCGGAACCGATGCCGACACAGCCGTCGTGCAGACTCAGGCGCGTGTCGCTCAAGCACAGCCACGCTTGCCCGCCGAAGTGATTCGGCAAGGCGTTTCCGTGCAGAAGGTGAATCCATCGTTCCTGATGGTGGTGACCATGTCGGCCAAGTCAGGCACGCTGGACCTGTACCACCTGAACGATTTCGTCGCTTCGCAGGTGGTCGATCCACTGCAGCGCCTGCCGGGTGTGGGCCTCGTGCTGCAATTCGGCGGCGAGCTCGGCATGCGCATTTGGCTCAATCCCGACAGGTTGCAGGCCTATGGGATGTCGCCCGCGCAGGTGATGGAAGCCGTACGGTCGCAGAACGTGCAATTCGCCACGGGTTCCGTGGGCGCGCGCCCTGCCGTTCCAGGTCAGCAGCTGCAGGCCACCGTCAATGCGGAAGGACGCTTTAGCTCGCCAAGCGAGTTCGAGAACATCATCCTGCGCGCCGAGACCGGCGGCGCAACGGTGCGCTTGAAGGACGTCGCGCGCGTGGAGTACGGCCCCCAGACGTACGCATTCGAAACGCGCGGCAAGGGACCGACCGCTGGGTTCGCGATTCAAACGCTGCCGAATGCCAACGCGCTCGCCGTGGGCGAAACCGTGCGAGCGAAAATGCGCGAGCTGGAAAGAACCTTCCCGCCTGGCGTGGCGTGGGGCCTTGCGTTCGACACGACGGAGTTCATCGACATAGCGATCAAGGAAGTGATGTACACCTTGGTCGAAGCAGTGATCCTCGTTTTCCTCGTCATGCTGCTGTTCCTGCAAAGCTTCCGCGCGACGCTCATCCCGACGCTCGTGGTGCCGGTCGCCCTGTTGGGAGCTGCGCTCGGGATGTATGCGCTCGGCTTCAGCATCAATCAGCTGACGCTGTTCGCGATGGTGCTCGCCATCGGCATCGTCGTGGACGATGCGATCGTCGTCATCGAAGCGACGGAGCGCATCATGCGAGAGGAGCATCTGTCGCCGCTCGAAGCGACGCGCAAGGCGATGGGTCAGATCACGAATGCTATCGTCGCCATCACGGTCGTGCTCGCGGCCGTGTTCATTCCCGCAGCCATGCAGACGGGCACCGTGGGCGGCATTTACCGCCAATTCGCGATGGTGATCGCGGTGTCCATGGTGTTTTCCGCGTTCCTCGCGCTGACGCTCACGCCGGCACTGTGCGCGACCGTCCTGCGTTCCACGCACTTGAATATCGGCTTCTTTCACTGGTTCAACCGCGCGTTCGATCGCTCGCAGACTGCTTACGTGCGCACGCTCAGCTCATCGCTACGCAAGACACCGCGGTGGATGATGAGTTTCGCCGTGCTCGTCGTGCTCGCGGGCTTTCTCTATATGCGCCTGCCCGGCGGGTTCGTGCCCGACGAGGACCAAGGCATGGTCTTCAGTATGCTCGAGCTGCCGCCGGGCGCGACGCTCGAGCGAACGATGGCGACGCTCGATGGCGTGAACGACAAGCTCATGCAGAACGATGCCGTGCGCATCACCAATCGCGTGGGCGGCTTCAGCTTCATGGGGACCGGCGAGAACATGGGCCAAATGTTCATCGGCCTGCAGCATTGGGATGAACGCGAGCAGACGGCGCCGCAATTCCTGAGTTGGGCTTGGGCGAACGTCAGCGCGCGCACCGACGAAGCGCGCGTCTTGTTCATGCCGATGCCGACGATCATGGGTCTCGGACAAATGGGCGGCTTCGATTTCTATCTCGAAGATCGCACCGGCGAAGGACGGCCGGCACTCAATCAGGCCATGGCCACGCTGTTGCAGGAAGCGGCGAAGGAGCCGACTGTCACGCAGGTACGGCCCAACGCGGCACAACCTGCGCCGCGCTTGAAGCTTTCGATCGATCGCGTGCAGGCCGAAGCGCTCGGCGTGGATGCGAGTGAGGTGTACACGGCCATTCAGCTCATGCTCGCCCCCGTGTACGTGAATGACTTCATCTATGCTGGCCGCGTGCGCCGCTTGATCCTGCAGGCGGATGCGCCATATCGCATGACGCCGGCCGCGTTCAACGGGTTCTACTTGCCGAGCACGCAGACGCGTCCCGACGGGCAGCCACGGATGATTCCGTTGTCCAATCTCGTGAGAACGGAATGGGAGGTCGCAGCTCCTGCGCTGTACCGCTTCAACGGCTATCCCGCCATGCAGATTACGGGGCAAGCGGCACTTGGCTTGAGCTCGGGTGAGGCCATCGAAACCATGGAGCGTCTGGTGCGCGAGAAACTGCCGCAGGGCATGAACTTCGATTGGGCGGGCTTATCGCTGCAAGAGAAGGTCGCCGGCAATCAGGCTCCACTGCTCTTTGCGATGGCGCTCGTGGTCGTGTTCCTGTGCCTGGCCGCTTTGTACGAAAGCTGGTCGACCCCGGTTTCGGTGATGCTGATCGTCCCGCTCGGGCTACTGGGCGCCGTGATCGCGGTGACGCTGCGCGGACTGCCAAACGATGTGTTCTTCAAAGTCGGTCTCATCACCATCATCGGTTTGTCCGCGAAGAATGCCATTCTGATCGTGGAGTTCGCGCTCGCTGAGCAGCAGCAAGGCAAGACCCTGTATCAGGCCGTGCTCGAGGCCGCGCGCCTGCGTCTGCGCCCGATTCTCATGACTTCGTTCGCGTTCATTCTCGGCGTGTTGCCGCTCGTGGTGTCCACGGGTGCCGGCGCTAACGCGCGTCATTCGATCGGGACCGGCGTGGTCGGTGGTATGGTCACTGCCGCGCTGCTGGGCGTGCTGCTGGTGCCGGTCTTCTATGTGGTCGTGCGGCGCCTCATGGGCGACAAGCTCGACGAAGTGCTCGTACCAGCCGGGCGCATCGCTCGGACGGACGAGCCGCTGGATCCGCATTGAGCACTTGTAACCTCCGTCAGCACCTCATGAACCCCGACTATTTCTCCGCAGCCTCCACGAGAGCGCGGATGGTCCAGCGTCGAACCTTGCGTGCTTCCGCTTCCTCGAGCTGAAGTACGTCCTTGAAGACGACCATTGCTTCCGTGCCGATGACGAGCGCCAACGCACGCGTCAAGTTCTTGTAGGCCGCCGGTTTGAAGTGTTGCCGCAGGGGCTCGAGCGCCGCCTCGATGAGCGGCGTGCGCCGATTCTGCCGTGCGGGCAACTCGACATCTGCATCGCCGCGCACGACTCGATGCATCGACTGCGCGAGCATCATGCGCAGGGGCGCCTCGTTCTCGCGCATCATGCTCTCGAGCGCTGTGTCCACACGCTCGAGGCGTGCCACCGGATCGTCCGCCGGCGCGTTACGAAACAAGTCCTGCGGCTCCGGCACAGCCCCATCGAGCGGCGCCTCGACGAGCAACGCATCCACGTTCGGAAAATAACGGTACGCCGTTGCTCGTGAGACGAGCGCCTCCGCCGCAACCTCATCCAGCGTCGGCTTGCGCCCTTGCTTCAACAGCCGCCCCGCCGCTTGCAGCAGATCCTTTCGCGTGCGCGAGCGTTGATTGGGACGTCCCTGCGCCGGGTTCGTGGCCATCTTCAGTTCGCCGGGAGCTGCTGCAGGATGGCAGCCATGTCGACCCACACGTTCTCGCGCTGGATATTGCCGTCCGGCGCAAACTCGATGACGTGCAGCAGCCGAAATTCGAGCGGCCTGTTGCGGCCTTCGACACCGAATGGCCGCCCCGGTGCATGGCCGCGCCACACGGACTCGTCGACCAGGAAGTTCTCGCCGTACAGGCGGCGCAGGCTCTGCGCTTGTCCG
>CBJNAT010000190.1:0-6085 GCA_966434585.1 uncultured Gammaproteobacteria bacterium
AACCGCGACGGCGGCGTCGTCGGACAGTCCGCGCACGACATGATTGCGCAGTTTAGGGTGGATTACGCGGTGATCGGCATCAGCGGCATCGATGCCGATGGAACGCTGCTCGATTACGACTATGACGAAGTCCGTGCGACTCAAACGATCATGAGTAACGCGCGCCACATCTTCTTGGTGGCTGACCATACGAAGTTCTCCCGCCGGATTGCCGCGTAGACGATAGCCGCCTCGTCGTGCTCAACGCGCTCGATGCCGTCGAGCGGGGCGCACTCATCCGCCCGCGCATCCGTTTTGTGCTTGCAAACCACATCGGAACGCACTGGGACGTGCAATGCGAATGCGCACTCACGGGCAAGCGTTCGAACGTGCGCGCCCGAGCCACCGTCAATGCCGCGGGTCCGTGGGTGGAGTCAGTCGCGCGAAGCACGCCGGGTAAGCGCAACGAGCCGCGAGTGCGACTCATCAAAGGCAGTCATATCGTCGTGCCCCGGCTCTATCGGGGTACACACGCCTTCCTGCTGCAGAACCCCGACGGACGCGTCGTTTTTACCGTTCCCTATGAAGATCACTACTCGCTAGTCGGTACGACCGATGTTCCATTCGACTGCGATCCGGCACAGGTGGCAATCTCCGCAGAAGAAACACGTTACTTGCGCGGCACCGTCGATCGATACTTCAGAAAAACCCTGTCCCCCACCGACATCAAATGGACTTACTCCGGCGTGCGTCCGCTCTGCGATGATGAAGAACAAAGCGCGGCCAAAGTGACTCGCGATTGGCGCACGTTCCAAGTCGGACCTCGGCCGCAGCTGGAACGAGAACGCTGAATGCCTCACGGAAGCAGAGCTGCGCTACTTGCAGGAATACGAGTGGGCAATGACGGCGGAAGACATACTGTGGCGCCGCACGAAGCTTGGTCTGCACTTAGCGATGCAATAAGTCATCCCTTGCCACTCATGTGAATACCCGTGTCCACCCTAGCCCTCCGCGCGTGGGGAGCGTTCAAGTGTAGTGACGCGCTGCGGCACGATTAGCTATTGGGTCAGATCAAGGGCAGGAAGATTGGCTCGCTCACGGAGGCGTGGCTAGGTGCAAGCGGACCCTTTAGCTAATCCTTCAATGGGGCTCGGGCACATTGATCGCCGCCATCGGCTCAGCCTCATAGACCTGCTCCTCGACCATCGACTCCTTGCAATGTATGCGCGTGTCGATCGGAGCGGTAATTGCCAGTCGCACCTGGCCGTCCTCAAGCCCCAAGATCGTCACCACGACCTCCTGATCCACAATGATTGTTTCACCCACGTGGCGCGTGAAAACGAGCATAGGCACCTCCTGTTGCGCCCTTCAGCCTACTTCATTCTTGCTGCGATAGACAGCAACCGACGACAATCGAACGACGCTGGCTGAGTCGGAGAGTCCGGGCTCGTGCTCTTTCACGGTCTCAGTACGGCTGGAGCGGGATGGCCCACTTTCTTCGTTCCGAACTTTTCCTCACTCTCGCCGAGGCCGATGTGTGGGACACTCCGGTTCCGGAAGGGACACCGTCGAGAAAGGAAGAAGGTAACGGAATCATGGAACTGAGTTTCCCATGCCTGCATCGCTGGACCCTTATTCTGGTCGCGGCATTCAGCGACTGCGCTTCGGCCGCCGGTCCTACTGTCTCTTTTGAAATACCGGCCGGACAGGCTCCTCAGACGCTGCGGCAGTTTTATCTGCAATCTCAGGTGCGTCTGCTCTATCTGGCAGACACCGTGAAAGGCGTAGAGACGCAGGCAATCGCCGGAGAGTTTGAAGCTTCGGAGGCGCTCGCGCAGATGCTGCGCGGGACGGGGCTCGACTATGAGTTCGAAGGCGAATATTCAGCCGTGATCAGGCGCGCGATAGTCGCGCCCGCTGAGTCGCGCCCGACTAGCCCGCCCTTCGCTCCAAACGAGCGCGCGAGTATCCACGACTCGCCTTCGGCCGACGCTCGCATTGGAAGCAAAGTCGAGGAAGTTCTGGTCACTGGAAGCCTGATCCATGGCGTTTTCGACGTTACATCGCCGCTAATTGCAGTCGATGAGCAACAGAAGAAGCGGACGGCTTACGCTACCGTCCAGGATGCAGTGCAGGCACTACCCCTGGCCGCCACCGTGACTCGAGGCGAGGTTCTCGGCGGAGGGGGCAACTACAACCTCGGCGCCGGTATCAATCTTCGCGGTCTCGGCGACGCTGCGACGTTGGTCCTCGTGAACGGTCGCCGCCAGCCCGTGGCGGGGGTGTCCGGAGATTTCGTAGATGTCTCCAACATTCCGTGGAGCATGGTGCAGCGAATCGAGGTGCTGCCGGACGGTGGCTCCGCGCTGTACGGCTCTGATGCCATAGCGGGTGTCGTGAACATTCTGCTGCGTACGGACTTGGAAGGTACGGAAACGCAATTGCGATATGGAACGGCGGCCGACGGGGGCACGGAGTTGCTAGCCGCGCAGCTCGTGGGACATGACTGGAACAACGGTCATTGGCTTGCAGGCTATCAGTACTACGAACGTACATCGCTCGCGGCGGCTGATCGTGACTACGCAGCGAATGCCGACAAGAGACCGCTGGGCGGACGCGATCACAGGAGCATCAGCAGTAATCCGGGCAACATCATCGACCCACAAACCTTGCAGCCGGTGTTCGGTATCCCGCGGGGACAGAATGGCACCTCACTCGGCCCCAATGATTTGCTGGCAGGCGTGACGAACTATCGCAACCAATTCGCCGAGGTCGAGTTGCTGCCTCACAAGGAGGCGCACAACGTCTACTTCACGGCTTCGCAGAGTTTACGTGAACAGTTAGAGATCTTCGTGGAAGGTCGCTACGGTCAGCGCGATACTCATCAGCGCCGATTCACGAATAGCCAGGACTTGCTGCTCGTGCCGGCGACGAACCCCTTCTTTGTTTCTCCCATCGAAGGCGCTCCGTTTGCGCTCCTCGCCTATGACTTTGCGAACGAGCTGGGACCTTACCGCATTGATGGGCGGACCCGGAATTACATTGCAGCGATGGGATTGAACGCCGGGTTTGACCATTCATGGCGAGCTTCGATGGCTGCGACGTACGGAGCAGAAGAGTTGCAGTGGAGCGATGCCGGAACCGTCAATCTAGCTGCGCTGAATGCGGCCCTTGCCGACCCTGATCCCGCGACTGCCTTCAATCCGTTCGGCGATGGCTCGCACACGAATCGCACAACCATCGAGGCCATCCGAGCGACCAACGCAATCGATGCCCGCTCACAGATCTCATCGATGGAGCTGGTGGCCGATGGCCCTCTGTTTCGGTTGCCCTCGGGCGAGATCAAGGCGGCGATCGGCACCGAATACAGGCAGGAGAGCTTGAACATTCGCAACGAGATCGCGGGCCACATCCCTACTCACTCGCAGTCCCGTCGCAACATCGGTGCAATTTTCGCGGAGCTGGCGGTTCCTTTGATTGGGAGCGCGTCTAATTCGCGCGCCGTTCCACGCTTGGAGCTCTCGTTAGCGGGTCGATACGAGCAGTACGATGATTTCGGTCGTACCTATAACCCAAAGATCGGCCTGCGTTGGATGCCGCTAGCATCCATCAAGCTGCGAGCCAGCTGGGGCACCTCGTTCAGAGCACCCAACTTGCTGGACCTCGACGAAAGCCGCAATGTCGCCGGCCTACTTTCCCTCACAGACCCGCGCTCTCCGAGTGGGCGCTCGACCGTGCTTGGCGTCCAAGGCGGCAACTCGGGTCTGAAAGAGGAACGTGCGAGGACCTGGACCGCAGGTATCGACCTCGCACCGTCCGCGCTACCGGACTTGCGGCTCTCTCTGACCGGCTATTCGATCGAGTATGGGGATCAAGTGATCCAGCCGGGCCCGCTGAGCCCGTTCGATCTCCTCCTCGAGGAAGATCAGTGGGCACCTGTCATCACGCGCGATCCTTCGCAAGCTCAGATCGATGCCATCTGCGCCATGCCACGGTTTCTTGGCCACCCTGCACAATGCAGAGCCGACCCTCCCACCGTGCTCATCGATATTCGGAAACACAACCTGGCGATCACGAGAGTGAGGGGGCTTGACTTCACGCTCGATCATTCACTCGCGACGCGGTTTGGTCACTTCAACGTGCATGTCAATGGCGCTCACGTGTTCCACTTCGAGCGAGCATTCACGAAAACTGCTCCCAGAGTCGACATCGTGAACACTGTCCACAATCCCGTAGCACGGCGACTGCGCGGCACGGTGGAATGGCGCCGGCACGCGGCGCATCAGCCGGGATTCGCAGCCAACCTGACAGCCAACTACACCGGCGGATATCGCGACCGGGACAGTCAACTGCGCCCGTCCATCGATGCCTGGACGACGTTCGACGTCGGATTGAGCTATCGAACGCGAACGAGCGGGCGATGGACGGACGATACGGAATTGGCTGTCAATATCGTCAATCTCACCGACAAGGATCCGCCGTTCGTCGATCGAGAATGGGGCTACGATCTATTCAATGCTCAACCGACCGGACGCGTGTTCAGCGCGTACGTATCGAAGAAATGGTAGCGAGCAGGCTTAGAAAAGGCGCGTGGCACTTACATAGTCCCACGCGCCCGAGGTTCAAAACTGCTTGAAGAACCCGCCATCCGGAAGCCCCCAGAACCCTCCTTGCGTATCCTTCGATACCTGCCCCAGTTCCACGAAGACGGACTCCGTGCAACGCTCTTCTTTGCTGTGCTCGGCCGCCTTCTCGTCGACTACAGCTGTGACATCAGTGTTCACCGTCATTCTCCTTTGCTGCTGTTAGCGATTACCCGCCCTATGCTTAGCATCGCAGCTGCCTGAGGTCAATCCTGCTCGCAGCGGTCCGGGACATTTACTTACGCTGCCGGTCATCAAAAAAATATCTTCATGGTTTCTGAGCCCGCTCACGGTCTTAGTCAGCAATGGATACGGTCGCAATGAGACACCTCGCAGGACGCATGAAACCACCGCAGCAGATGGGAGCTGCCGAATTCGTCACTCGGGTGTTCGGTTCGCATGATCAACAGCTGCGCCGTTATCTGTATCGAATGCTCGGCAGCACACAGGCGGCTGAGGAAGTGGCTCAGGAAACCTATACCAAGCTGTTCCGGTTGTGCCGGCCCGAGGAGGTGAAATGCCCTCGAGCCCTGCTGTTCGACGTGGCGACGAAGCACGCAATCGATTATTTGCGGGCGGAACGTCTCAGGACTTCGATCCTCGGCAGCGCGGCGAACGTCAGCGAGATCCCCGATGCCGCTGCGCGCCCCGACAAACAGGCTGCCGCTGAAGAAGCCATGCGTCACTTGAAGAACATCATTGAGCAGTTGCGGCCGACGTATCGGCTCGCCTTCGTGCTGCGCTTCGTTCACCAGATGAGCCATCAGGAAATCGCCGATCGCCTCGGCATTTCCGCCGATGCCGCGCAACAGCGCGCAACCGCGGCGCTAAAAGAGTGCCGAAGCCAGTTTGCGGCGCGCGGCATCGACCCGCTGGCACTCGACTAAGGCACTGCATCAGCCATGACATCCCAGACAGCCAGCCACCAGGTTCGCGAAGCAGCGGCGCGCTGGGCCGAGAGGCTCGAACACGATCTCACCCACGCCGAGCGTGAGGGGTTCCACCGATGGCTGATGGCGGATGAGTCACACCAAAGGGAATTCCGCGCACACACGGCGATCGTGAATATGAGTCGGGATCTGCCCGAGGCAACGCGGGAAGAATTATCGGCGCTGACCAGCGGCGCCAGCCCCCTCCAGCGCAGCGGGAAGCGCAGGGTTTGGACGTTGGGATTAGCAGCCTCTGCGCTGCTCGCCTTAGGTTTGACTGGATGGTTCGTTGCTCGAGATTCGGCAGCATCGACGCACTACATTACGCTGGCCGGTACGACGCGAAATGTGGCGCTCCCCGATGGCAGCATTGCGCATCTGAATACCCGCACTGACCTGCGGTGGATCCGGCGCGCAAACGAGCGACACGGGTTGCACGCGACTGGAAATGGATCAGACGGGCAATCGCACGACGGCGGCGTGCTGGTGATTGCAGCCAGCACTGCTACTGGAAGAGTCCCTTGGACTTGCCCT
>CBJNAT010000191.1:0-6083 GCA_966434585.1 uncultured Gammaproteobacteria bacterium
CTCGCCGAACATCTTCCGATAGGTGAGTCGCGGCCCGAAGCCGGCCTGATCGCAGATGTAGTGAACGGTGGAGGCGTCCGTCGCCATGAGTCACCCGGCCGAGAGATCGAGCGAGAAGTGATGCGAGCGAATCTGGAAGCCTTTGTTGAGATACAAGCGATGCGCCGCGAAGCGGGTGTGGCCCGAATCCAGTTGCACCGACTGACAGCCGCGGGACCTCGCGTGTGCGATGAGCCAATCGAGCAGTGCGCCCGCAAAGCCGCGCGAGCGCTGCTCCGGCAAGGTGGAGAGATCGTCGATGTAGATGATCTTGCCCCACGCGAGGAACTCGCCATAACGAAAGCCCGCGACGCTCACCACGACACCTTCATTGCGTAACGCGAGGACCTGATACGACTGCGCTTGCTGGCGACGAACCTGGGGCAGGAACTCGCTTCGTTTCAAGTGCGGCCGCAAGGCGCTGAAGACCGGGAAGCACCCTTCGATCTCGGCATCGCTGTGTGCAATAAAGATGTCGGGCACTGTTCATTCTCTGGCAAGCCGGCAAGCGCGCGGGGCAAGAAAATGATAACGGACGGTTCCGTGTTCGCGCGATGGATGCGAACGCAGTACAGGTTGAGAGGGACTGCTTCAGATCTATACCACGGGCCAATCTCGTGGCGCGCCGGCGTCGCACTTCTTGCAGTCGAGTGCGTGACCGAGTGCCGCCTGCCTGCCCTCGGGGGTGATGACCCACGGACGATTCGTCCACGGCGGACTGTGTCGCACATGCTGATTGTGCCCGCACGCGAGCTCGGCAACCCAGTGCGATTCTTCGTCTTGATGAAAGCCGACAATGAGTTGTTGCATGCAGCGTTGATCGCGGTGCGATTCAAGTCGCTTCGCCGCGGTACTCGCGAGTGATCTGCGCCACTTGTACCGAATACGACTCGTACCACTTCTCGCGGCCCGCCTTCTGCGCGAGCAGATGCTCCGCTTGCGCCTTCCATGCTTTGATGGAAGCTTCGTCGTTCCAATAGGAGAGCGCGACTTCATCCTGCCCTTCAGTCACTGCATGGAATTCGAGGCAACCGAATTCGCTCAGCGCCAACTCACGCAGTCGCACGGCGACACGGCTGTATTCGTCATCGAAAGCGCGAACCTTGGCGCGGAAGATCACGACGTACATGGTGCTGGTCCGATGGTGGCAATCGAATGCTGACGTTATCTGGCGGTGGGCAGGAGTCAACGGGTCGTCGGATAGCCGCGTGAGGGAGCAGAACACCTTCCGATCACCTGAGCCTGTCGAAGGGTTTCTTAGCGTGCAATCTAGGACTCCTTCGACAGGCTCAGGACGAACGGAACATCCTGCTCACGCCTCCATTGTGCGCTCGCTGATGAGCCGGCTTTTCTTCATGCGAGAGATTGAATGCGGTACCGATCAACGACAGATGTGAGAACGCTTGCGGGAAGTTACCGGTCATGCGCTTCAGCTGAGTGTCGTATTCCTCTGCCAGCAATCCCACGTCGTTACGCAACCCGAGCAATCGCTCGAACAGCCGTTCCGCTTCCTCCCGACGACCACACATGACGTAGGCGTCCGCGAGCCAAAAGCTGCAGGCGAGAAAGACGCCTTCGCCGGGCGGCAAACCATCATCAGAGGTGCCAGTGTCGTAACGCAGGACTAAGCCATCGCGGACGAGATGTCGTTCGATCGCGGCGATCGTGCCGTGCACGCGTGGATCCATCGCCGGCAGAAAACCGAGCTCGGGTATGAGCAGCAGGCTGGCATCCAGTTCCTTGGAACCGTACGACTGCACGAAGCAATTGCGCTCGGCGTCGAAGCCGCGTTCGCACACTTCGCTATGAATGCGCGCGCGTAACTCCCGCCAGCGCGCGACCGGGCCTTCGAGCCCGTACTTCTCGACGTCTTTGATGGCGCGATCGAACGCCACCCAGCATATCATTTTCGAATACGTGAAGTGACGTGCTGGGCCGCGCACTTCCCATATGCCGTAGTCCGGCTGTTCCCACACCGCTTCGAGGTAGCGCAAGAGCTCGCGCTGCATGGCCCACGCCGCTGGCGATGGTTCGATGTTGCCGTTGCGTGCCTGATGCAACGCGTCCATCACTTCACCGAACACATCCAGTTGTAGCTGCGCGTGCGCCGCATTGCCGACGCGCACGGGCTGCGAGCTCTCATAGCCCGGCAGCCACGGGAGCGTCCATTCCGTCAGCCGTCGCTCGCCGGCAATGCCATACATGATTTGCAGATCGCACGGATTGCCGGCGATGGCGCGCAGCAGCCACTCGCGCCATGCGGCGGCTTCTTCGTAGTAGCCCGCATCCATCAACGCGAGCAGCGTGAGCGTCGCATCCCGCAGCCAGCAGAAGCGGTAATCCCAGTTGCGCGTGCCGCCCAGACATTCCGGCAGTGACGTCGTCGGCGCCGCGATGATGCCGCCCGTCGGCGCATAGATGAGCGCCCGCAATAGGATGAGCGAGCGCGTCACAGCCTCCGACCAGCGATGAATCTTCTGGCCTTTCGCGACCCACGCTTGCCAAAGCTGTTCCGTTTTCTCGAGCGCCGTGTGCGATTCGTCCGCAGCGGGCGGATGCACGTGCGACGGCGAGTAAGTGAGCGCGAAGCTCATCGATTCGCCTGCTCGTAGCTCGAAGCGAGCGACGGACTTCAGATTCTCGCCGTGCATCGGTGCGCGTGTGCGCAGAATGACGGAGTCCGGTCCGGCCACCGCGCGCCACATATGCGGCTCGCCGCGTGTCACCCATGGGATGGATTCGCCATAGCCAAAGCGCAGCACGAGCTCGGTGTGCAGGCACACCGAGCCTTCTTCACAGCGCACGATCCGATGCAAATCCGACACGCGATCGCGTGGCGGCATGAAGTCGGTCACGCAGACGATGCCGCGCTCGGTCGTGAAGCGGGTCTCGAGGATCAGCGTGTCCGTGCGATACGTGCGCGAGACCCTCAACACAGGTTCGTCGGGCGCCAGCAGCCAACGACCGTGCTCAGGCGTGCCGAGCAGCGCACTGAAGCACGCATCCGAATCGAAGCGCGGCCAGCACAACCAGTCGATCGAACCGTCGCGCCCGACGAGCGCGGCGGTTTCGCAATCTCCGATCAATGCATAGTCTTCGATGCGGGCCGGCATGCTCTGCATGACGCAGTGAGGTCGCGATTGTTCCTCGCGACGCGCGCCGATCACAACGGGCAGCTGTTCAGGCTTTCTGCAGCAAACGCCGATACAACGTGCTGCGGCTGATGCGCAGGCGTCGTGCTGCTGCAGACACGTTACCTTGGCACTCGGCCAATGCAGCGCGCATCGCATCGAGCGCCACTTCATTCAACGCTGCACTCTCCAGCTCTCCATTTGCGGGCGTAGCGGCGCGAATATCCTGTGGCAGATTGTCGAGCCGAATGTGCTCGCCATGCGCAGTCATGACCTGCAGCGTCTTCAGCACGCCCGCGAGTTGTCGATAGTTACCCGGCCAGTCGTAGCTCGCGAGCCGGGCAAGAACATCTTCCGGCAGCGCCGCACTTGCATCGCCCAGCAGCAGTTGCCACAGCTCTTGGACGACGGTGAGCAGATCGCTGTGCTGCCGCAGCGGCGGAATCGTGAGCGCGTGATGCGCAATGCGATAGTAAAGATCGGCGCGAAACTGGCCGTTCTGTACGAGCTCGCGTAACGAGCGATGCGTGCTGCAGATCAGCCCGAAGCGTACTGGCGTTGGTTTGCCGCCGCCGAGCGGCACGACCTCGCGATCCTGCAGCACGCGCAGCAGGCGCGATTGCAGCTCGAGTGGCATGTCCCCGATCTCATCGAGCAGCAACACGCCACCCGCGGCGCCGCGCAGCAGACCTTGTGCGCCTTGTTTACGCGCGCCGGTGAATGCGCCGCCTTCGTAACCGAACAATTCCGATTCGATGAGACTTGCCGGCAGCGCTGCGCAATTCACAGCGACGAACGGCCCTTGCGACCAGCGGCTCATCGCGTGCAACCTGCGCGCGCAGATCTCCTTACCAACACCCGTTTCGCCCAGCACGAGCACGGGAATGTCCGCATCGAGCATGCGTGCAGCCTGCTCCTGAAGGCGCTGCAGCGAACGATCGCTAATCAGTGGCTCGGCGGCAGAGATGTCCTTGGGCAACGTGACGCGCGTACGCTGACTTTCACCCCGGACCCGCAACGTGCGCCCATCGACCAGTGATAGCTGCGAGACGCTGCCGAGATTCGCCGGGCGCGTGGCGAATAACTCATCGAAGCGCTGCCGGCCCAGCACCGACCAATCGAGCCCGAGCAATCCCAACCCATAACGGTTGGCAGCGATCAGACACCGATCGCGAAACACGAGAATGCCTTCGTGTGCGGTGCCGAGCAGACCTGAATCGTTATGCAACCGCAACAGCTCGCAGTCGGACGGCATCTCTTCGAACAAGCGATGCTCGATCTGATCGACGGCGAGCCGCACCATGCCGAGCGCATGCGTGTGGGCAACGTTCGAGCGGCCCGTCAAGTCCAGTGCACCGATGATCTGACCTTGGGGATCGAGGATCGGCGCCGCATAGCAGCTCAAGACACCATGCGGTTCGAAGAAGTGCTCGGCGCCACGCACTTCCACGGCGCGACGTTCGGCGAGCGCGGTGCCAATGGCATTCGTGCCTGTTGTGCCTTCACGCCAGGCGACACCCGGTCGCAATGCCACGCGTGCCGCCTGGGAGGCGAACGCGGCGCTACCGAGTGCATCGAGCACGAGACCTTGCGCATCGCTCAGGACCACGACGCTGTCGGTGTCGCGCGCATCGGCGTGCAGCGCCTCCAACTCCGGACGACACAGGCGATGCAGCTGCTCGTTGCGTTCGCGGGTCTCGCGAAACTCGCGTGAGGTCAGCGGCTCCATCATAGGAGCCGCGGCTGCATCGAGCCCCATGCCCCGGCAGCGTTGCCAGGAGCGCAGGATGGTCTCGGGTACGAGGCCATGTGGCGCGCGACCGTCTTCGAAGAACTGCCGGCGGGCGGTGTGGATCGTCTGTTGTTCGCGCTGCCGCATCAAGGAACTCCGCAGGACACTGATTGGTCGCTAACGCGAACCCACATGCGAACTCTCACCCGCAGCCGGGAGAGGGCGCTGGATCAAGCCGTCCGCTCGCACACGCGTCTCTCTCCCGGTTGGGGGAGGGACCGGTGAGGGCGAGGCGCCTCTCTCCGGTTCCAAAAGAAGGTTAGGCGAGAATCTGCCTTTGTGTCGCAATCTGCAACACCTGTCCCAAGCCACTAGCCGCAGGATGACACGCCTCGCACTGCGAGCGTCGATACCCAGTTGCCGTAACGATCCTGCGGTCGGCACGTGAAAGTACCGCATTTTTCGACATTTGCGGGCGGCAACCTCGTCTATCGAGCCTGCTGGCACGCTTACTGCTCTACAGCTCACAGCCCAACTACACACACACATGAGGAGGCTACCGTGAGCACATCGCCAGTCGTCGTACAGTCTGGACTGTCGCCCTTTGCAGCGCGCTACGGCAATTTCATTGGGGGTGAATGGGTCGAGCCGGCGAGTGGCCGGTACTTCGACAACATCACGCCGATCAACGGCCGCAAGATTTGCGAGATCCCGCGCTCGGATGAAGCGGACATCAACCGGGCACTCGATGCGGCGCATGTCGCACGCGAAGCGTGGGGCCGCACGAGCGCTACGCAACGCGCGATCATCCTGAACAAGATTGCCGATCGCATGGAGCAAAACCTCGAGCGGCTCGCGACCGCGGAGACTTGGGACAACGGCAAGCCCATCCGCGAGACGATGGCTGCGGATCTGCCGCTGGCGATCGATCAGTTCCGCTACTTCGCAGGCTGCATTCGCAGCCAGGAAGGCACCATCGGCGAAGTGGATCACGACACCGTCGCGTATCACTTCCATGAGCCGCTCGGTGTGGTTGGTCAGATCATCCCCTGGAATTTCCCGCTCCTGATGGCTGTGTGGAAGATGGCACCGGCGCTTGCTGCGGGCAATTGCGTCGTGTTGAAACCCGCTGAGCAGACTCCGGCCAGCATTCTGGTGCTCGCGGAAGTCATCGGCGATCT
>CBJNAT010000192.1:0-6082 GCA_966434585.1 uncultured Gammaproteobacteria bacterium
GCCAACAATCGTTCGGGAGACAGATCACCGCCGGCCGCAAGCAAGCCGCTCGGTTCCTTGAGCGCGCGCTCCACCGGCGGAAAGCTGTCCGCTGCGTCGTTTTCGGCAATCCACACGATCGAACGCGTCATAGCCGATGTCGCTCAAGGACTGTCGCGATGGAAGGGTAGATGTTCCCGTGCGGCCCTCATGTAGGAGTCTACCGCGACACTTTCCTCGCGCAGATGCGTATCCAGCGCGCGCCGAATGCGTGTGTCGCCAAGCCAATGTGCCGACCAGGTCGCCGTGGGCTCGAAGCCGCGGGCGATCTTGTGTTCGCCCTGTGTGCCCGGTTCGAAGTGTTGCAGACCCGTGCGGATGCAGTACTCGATGCCTTGGTAATAACACGTCTCGAAGTGCAGGCTGTGGTAGTCCCCGGATGAGCCCCAGTACCGTCCGTAGAGCGTGTCGTGACTGCGGAAGAAAATGGCCGAGGCGATCGGCGTCTCCTCTAGCCAGGCGAGCACCACAAGCAAGCTTTCCGGCATCAGTTGCGCCACGCTCTGCAGGAAGTCGGCATTCAAATAGTGCTCATGGCCGTGTACTGCAAACGTTCGCTCTGAGAAGCCGAAAACGATACGCCACAGGTCGTGAGTCACCTCAGCGCCGCTCAGGAGTTGCATGCGGATGCCTTGTTCTTCGACCCGGCGACGTTCGCGCAGCGCCTTCTTGCGCTTGTCTGCGCGAAAGGTGCCGATGAACTCATCGAACGAGCCATAACCGCGATTGCGCCAGTGGAACTGGCAATCCTTCCGGAGCAAAAAACCGGCGTCGCGCAACGTGTCGAGCTCGCCCTCGACGGGAAAGAGCACATGGGCCGATGACAGATGTTCGTCTTGGGCGAGCGCGATCAGCTGTTTCGCGAGTGTTGTTCGTATGGCGGCGTCGCGCCCGATCAGCCGCGCGCCTGGGGCCGGCGTGAACGGTATCGCGGCGACCAATTTGGGGTAGTACCGCAAACCCATTCGCGCATAGGCGTTCGCCCAGCTCCAGTCGAAAACGAATTCACCCCAGGAATGCTGCTTGCGATACAGCGGCACGACACCTGATAGCTGTCCGTTCGTGTCACTCAATGTCAGGTGATGCGGAGTCCAGCCGGTGGCACGCGTCGCACAGCCGTGCCGTTCGAGCGCCGCTAGAAACTCGTGGCGTAGAAACGGGTTCGCATCCGGTAGTAGCGCATTCCATTGCTGCGCAGGGATGGTCGCCATGGCGGAGACGGTGCGAGTCGGCATGGCGATGGATGTCGAACAGATGTAGATGTGTGGAGGTGTAGACGTGTGAAGATCCGTTAGCCGTACACGGCTACAGGTCTACACCTTGACACGCTCTAGGCATCAGCCAGTTCGAGGAACTTGTCGGCATCCAGCGCAGCCATGCAGCCGGTGCCAGCCGAGGTGATTGCCTGTCGATAGACGTGATCGGCGACATCGCCCGCCGCGAACACACCAGGGACGCTGGTTGAGGTGGCGCCACCAGCCGAGCCTGACTTCACGACGATGTAGCCGTTCTTCATCTCGAGCTGACCTTCGAACAACTGCGTGTTCGGTGTGTGGCCCACCGCGATGAACACGCCAGTGAGCTCCAGATCTTGCTTGGCCTTCGTGTCGACGTGCGCCACCCGCAGGCCGGTGACGCCGCTATCGTCTCCCAGCACCTCATCGACGGCGTGATTCCACAGGATCTTGACCTTGCCCTCACGTTCGAGCTCAAACAGCTTGTGTTGCAGGATGCGCTCGGCGCGCAGCTTATCGCGGCGGTGAACGAGCGTGACATGCGAGGCGATGTTCGATAGATAGAGCGCTTCCTCCACAGCCGTGTTGCCGCCGCCGACCACAGCCACTTTCTGGTTCTTGAAGAAGAAGCCATCGCAGGTGGCGCAGGCCGACACGCCGCGACCGCGGAAGTTCTGTTCCGACTCGAGTCCGAGGTAACGCGCAGTGGCGCCGGTCGCGATGATCAGCGCGTCGCATGTGTATGTGTCGCGATCGCCTTCCAGCTTGAAGGGACGCTTCGAGAGATCCGCCCGATTCACGTGATCGTTGATGATTTCGGTAGCGAACCGCTCTGCGTGCGTGCGCATGCGTTCCATCAGCAGCGGCCCAGTCAGACCATGGGGATCGCCCGGCCAGTTGTCGACTTCGGTGGTCGTCATGAGCTGACCGCCTTCTTCGATGCCAGTAAGCAGCAGTGGTTTTAGATTGGCGCGTGCCGCATAGACCGCTGCCGCATAACCGGCGGGGCCGGAACCGAGAATGATCAAGCGCGCGTGGCGGGGTGAGCTCATGTGGCCTCGGCCAGGATGATGGATCGGACGGCGATGGTAGTGAACTCCTCCAGTGGCGGCAAAGTAGACGCTTTCAATCGGCGCGATCGATGTCGCCCTCGCGAGCTACGTAGTCCCTGAAAAGACAGTCGTTTACTTGCAATTCCGCACCTCGTGCTGCGAAATAGCGCCATTGCATAAGCAGATGCCTTCAGGTGCTTGTTCATTGGCTCAGACACGCACAGCCACCGGCTTGGGACCCACCGTCGTGCGCTCGCTACGCGAGAGTGCCTTATGGGTGTGTGGCGCGATCGCGCTCATCGTATTCGCTGCCCTGGTTAGCTTCGATCGGAACGATCCCTCATTTGCCACGACGGGCGATGGCGGTCATCTCAGCAATGCTATCGGGCCCTTCGGTGCACATCTCGCTGGCGTACTCATCTGGCTCTTCGGTGCGCCCGCTTTCCTGTTCCCCGTGTTGATTGGGCTGACGGGCTGGATCCTGTATCGCGAACACAAGAAGAATCACGAGGCACCCTCACGCGCAACCCTCGTGTTCCGTGGCGCGGGATTCCTCCTGACCCTGCTGACGAGCTGTGGCCTGGCGACTCTGCACTTCGATGCCGCTACTTATCCGAATTCAGCGGGGGGTGTACTCGGCACGATGGTGGGGGGCGGACTCGAGTCCGCTCTCAGCTTCCTCGGCGCGACGTTACTGCTACTGGCTCTGTGGCTCGCGGCCGTGTCGCTGTTCGCCGGCGTTTCATGGATCACGATCATGGATCGCTTAGGGCGGGCGACGCTCGTCGCTTTCGAATGGGTCAAGGAGAAAGTGGAGAACGCGCGCGAGATACGTGCGGGTCGCGAAGTAAAGGAAGCTCGCAGCGAAGTTATCCGCGAAGAACAGAAACGCGTCGCGAGTCGACCACCCCCGAAGATCGAGCCAGTCGCGCAGAAAGTCGAGAAAAGCGAACGCGTCGAAAAAGAAAAGCAGGTGCCCCTCTTCGACCGCCCGGCATCCAAAGAGCTGCCGCAGCTCTCGTTGCTCGACGATCCGCCGCCGCACAAGCCAGGCTACTCGCCAGAAGCATTGGAAGCGATGTCGCGGCTCGTGGAGCTCAAGCTCAAGGACTTCGGCGTGGAAGTGGAAGTCGTGGAAGTGCATCCAGGGCCCGTCATCACACGCTTCGAGCTGCGACTGGCTCCGGGTGTGAAGGTAAGCGCCATCAGCAATCTCTCGAAGGATCTGGCGCGCTCGTTGTCGACGATCAGCGTGCGAGTGGTCGAAGTGATCCCGGGCAAGTCGACCGTCGGCTTGGAGATTCCGAACGAGAAACGCGAGATCGTGACGCTCGGAGAGATCATCAAGTCGCGCACCTACGACGACATGGCCTCGCCACTCGCTCTGGTGCTCGGCAAGGACATCAGCGGCGGACCGGTCGTCGCCGATCTTGCCCGCATGCCGCACTTGCTGGTCGGCGGTACTACGGGGTCCGGCAAGTCCACCGCCGTGAACGCGATGGTCTTGTCGCTCCTGTACAAGGCAGCGGCCGAGCAGGTCCGCATGATCATGATCGATCCGAAGATGCTAGAGCTCTCGGTTTACGAGGGCATCCCGCATCTGCTCGCACCGGTCGTGACCGACATGAAAGAAGCGGCGAACGCGTTGCGGTGGTGCGTGGCCGAGATGGAGCGCCGCTATCAGCTGATGGCGGCACTGGGCGTGCGCAACCTCGCCGGCTTCAATCGCAAAGTGAAAGAGGCGAAAGAAGCTGGTACGCCGATTCGCGATCCGATTTTGGCGAAACAGTTGGGGCCGGACGTCAATCCCGAAGAGATTCCGCTGGCGGAAGAGCTGCCCTTCATCGTCGTGATCATCGACGAGCTGGCGGATCTCATGATGATCGTCGGCAAGAAGGTCGAAGAGCTGATCGCGCGTCTTGCGCAGAAAGCGCGCGCATCCGGCATTCACTTGATCCTCGCGACGCAACGGCCGTCCGTGGACGTCATCACGGGATTGATCAAGGCGAACATTCCGACACGTATCGCCTTCCAAGTATCCGCGAAGGTGGACTCGCGCACGATTCTGGATCAGGGTGGCGCAGAGCAACTGCTCGGTCACGGCGACATGCTGTTCCTGCAGCCAGGCACGTCGGTGCCGGTGCGCGTGCACGGCGCGTTCGTTTCCGATCAAGAAGTGCACCGCGTCGTTGGCGAGCTGAAGGGCAATTCGCAACCCAACTACTTGAACGAAATTCTCGAGGGGCCCAGCGGTCCGGTGCCTGGCATTGCAAGTGAGGCGGGCGAGGGCGGCGCGGAAGGAACCGACGGCGAGCAGGATCCTTTATACGACGAGGCCGTACGCATCGTGGTCGAAAGCCGCAAGGCATCGATCTCCGGTGTGCAGCGGCGCCTGAAGATCGGCTACAACCGTGCGGCACGCATGATCGAGACCATGGAAGCGGCTGGGCTCGTCGGCCCGTTGCAAAGCAACGGTTCGCGCGAGGTGCTGGCGCCGGCGCCGGTCGAAGATTAACGGCTCCACTCCGCTACGAAACTCTCGGCGCTCTCGAGGATCTGAGTGCATCGGGAGAATGCTCTCGCTTCACACCTGTGTAACTCATGCATACGAGAATTCCCTTGCCAGGCTGGTTCTTATCGCTTGTTGCTCTGTTCTTCACGTCGGCTGCACTGGCCGAGCCGGGCGCCGCTAAGGTCGAGCAATTTCTGAAAGGGTTGAACTCATTCGAGGCCACGTTCCAGCAACATCTCATCGACAAGTCAGGTCGCATTCTCGATGAGTCCTCGGGGCGCTTGGCCATTCAGCGGCCCAATCGCTTTCGGTGGGATTACAGCGCACCTGAGGAACAAGTCATCGTCGCGGATGGCAAGCGCATCTGGCTGTATGACCCTGAGCTTCAGCAGGTGACG
The DNA here is from genome assembly GCA_966434585.1 of uncultured Gammaproteobacteria bacterium. GTDB lineage: Bacteria > Pseudomonadota > Gammaproteobacteria > Steroidobacterales > Steroidobacteraceae > DATELY01. Next base: position 5,237 of record CBJNAT010000192.1, read on the forward strand.
GTCAGGAAGCTCGATGACACGTTGTCTGCAACGCCTGCGATGCTGCTGAGCGGGGAGGGCAAGCTCGCCGACAATTTCAAGGTCGTGCAAAGTCGCCGCGAGAACAACGTGGACTGGGTCACGCTCGAGCCCGTGCGTATGGATACAGACTTCAAATCCGTCACCCTGGGCTTTGCCGGCAACCAGCTGCGATTCATGCGCTTGGCCGACAAGCTGAACCAAACGACTTCGCTCGAGTTCGCTGATATGCAGAGCAACATACCGCTCGATCCGCAGCGCTTCACGTCCACGCCGCCGCCCGGTGCCGATGTCATCGGCGGTGAAGCAACGACCGCGGGGGCGCCATGATGCTGCCGCTGCGCTTTCGTCGGACGTGGCTGATCGTGGGCTGGCTTTTCGTGCTCGGCGTGGTTTACGGCTCGCTGACGGGTAACCCTGTCATTACCCACGCGAGCGTCAACGACAAGCTCGAGCACTTCGGCGCCTACGCCGCGCTCAGCCTCTGGTTCGCGGGCATCTATCCTCGCTCCCGGTACGCGATCATTGCAGTTGGCCTGTTCTTGCTCGGCGTATCGATGGAGTTTCTTCAGGCAGCCATGCGCGCAGGCCGCATGAAGGACTTCCACGACGTTATCGCCAACAGTATCGGTATCGCCGTGGGTCTGACGATTGCGGTCTTCTGGCTGAGTGGCTGGGCGCAGCGCCTCGAACGGCTGCTCGTCCAGAAAGCGAGTGCGTGAGGCCTATGTCCGTCGCGGTTACCGATGACCCGCGACCGTTGGCCGATCGCATGCGGCCGACGAACCTCGATGAGTTCGTCGGTCAGGAACACCTTCTCGCGCCGGG
>CBJNAT010000193.1:0-6079 GCA_966434585.1 uncultured Gammaproteobacteria bacterium
CACCCCTTTCAGCCGATTACACATCAAACAAAACAACTCCGCCGTCCGCTGCGCATCGTAAGCAGCGGAATGAGCTTCGTCGGCGTTCCATTCGATGCCGGCGCTCTGTAGTGCCTTGCTGAGCACGGTCTGACCGAGGACGACACCCGCGAGCGTTGCGGTGTCGAACGTCGAGAACGGGTGGAAGGGATTGCGCTTCAAGTCGTTTCGAACGACGGCGGCGTTGATGAAATTCAGATCGAAGTACGAGTTGTGGCCGACCAGCACGGCGCGCGTGCAGTCGTTGTCCTTCATCGCGTGTCGCACGTCCTTGAAGAGCCGTGTAAGCGCTTCCTTTTCGGGTAGAGCAGGCCGCAGCGGATGAAAAGGATCGATGCCATTCACCGCGAGTGACGCGGGCTCCAGATTAGCGCCTTCGAATGGCTTCACGTGGTAACGCCAGGCCTCGCCCGGTTTGAGCGTGCCATCCGGCTGAATCTCGATCAGTACGGCTGCAATTTCGAGCAGCGCATCCGTATTCGGGTTGAAGCCGCCGCACTCGCAGTCCACGACCACGGGCAGAAAGCCGCGGAAGCGCTGCGACAGCGGCGCTGGAGCTTTCGGATTCGAGCTCATGCGCTCGCTCGCAGTCGCCAGCTCATGCGCTCACCTGCGCGGAATGGCACCAGTTGCGATTCGCCGAAGGCAATCTGGTCCGGCACCGTCCATGGCTCGCGCTGTAGAACGATGAACTCGGTGTTGCGAGGTAGGCCGTAGAAATCCGCGCCGCGCTCGGATGCGAAGGCTTGCAACCGATCGAGCCGACCGGCCGACTCGAAAGCCTCCGCGTAGAGCTCCATCGCGGCATGGGCCGAGAAAATACCTGCGCAGCCGCAGGTGGTCTCCTTGGTATGCCGCGCATGCGGTGCACTGTCCGTGCCGAGAAAGAAGCGTGCATCGTCGCTCGTGGCTGCAGCCAGCAAAGCTTCGCGATCATGCTCGCGTTTCAACACCGGCAGACAGTAGTGATGCGGCCGAATGCCGCCTTGGAACAAGGCATTGCGATTCAAGAGTAGATGCTGCGGTGTGATCGTGGCGCCTACACCGCTGCGTGCACTGCGCACGAACTGAACGGCTTCGCGAGTCGTGACATGTTCGAACACGACTCGCAAACGAGGAAAGCGCGCGACCACGGGGGCAAGCACTCGATCGATGAAAACACGCTCACGATCGAACACATCCACATCGTGATCGGTCACTTCGCCGTGCACCTGGAAGACGAGCCCGCTTTCTTCCATCGCGGCGAGCGCGGGGTAGATGCGCTCGAGCTTCGTCACGCCTGCATCGGAATTCGTCGTGGCCCCGGCCGGATAGAGCTTCGCGCCGACGATGCAGCCGCTTGCATGCGCTTTGCGGATCTCTTCCGGTGTGGTCGTGTCCGTGAGGTAGAGCGTCATCAACGGTTCGAACTGCACGCCCATCGGGATGCAGTGGATAATGCGCTCGCGGTACGCCTGCGCTGCCGCCACGGTGGTCACTGGCGGTTTCAGATTCGGCATGATCACCGCACGAGCGAACTGTTGCGCCGTGTAGGGTAAGACGCTCGCCAAGTGCGCACCATCGCGCACGTGCAGGTGCCAATCGTCAGGCCGACGCAACCGCAAGGTGTCGACAGAGTTGCTCATGCTGATTTCTTCAACTGGCGTAACAGCTGCTGGCCGAGCAGCAGTTCGACCGTCCAGCGCACACCGAAACCGGTGAAATCGGTGGGTATGTGTGCAAGGCCGCCCTTGTTGTTGCTCGAGGCGAGATCGACGTGCGCCCACGGTACGCGCGTCGGTACGAAATGGCTGAGGAACCGCGCGCCGAGAATATGATCGCCCTTACTGTCGGGCGTACATTGCAGCAGGTCCGCCACGCTCGAGTCCAAGTCACGGTCGTAGTCCTCGTCCATCGGAAACGGCCACACGCGTTCGCCGCTCGCTTGCCCGGCGGATTGCAGCACGTTCTGAAGCTCGGGCCGATTGGTGAATACGCCGCTGTAACGTTCCGTCAGCGCCGTGACACACGAGCCGGTCAGCGTCGCGTAGTCGATGATCGCATCGGGCCGTTCGCGTGCGGCCAATGCCAACGTGTCAGCCAGCACCATTCGGCCTTCGGCATCGCTATGCACCACCTGGATGCTACGACCGTTGGCGGCCCACACGACATCCTGTGGTCGGTATGCCTTGGGACCGATGTCGTTCTCAGCCAGCGCGAGCCAGCAGTCGATGTGAAATTCGGCGTGCAGAGTGCTGAGAGCCAGCAATGTGCCCACTGCAACCGCGCTTCCCTGCATGTCCTCGTGCATGTGGTACATGCTCTTGTGAGGCTTCAAGTTTATGCCGCCGGTATCGAAGCAAATACCCTTGCCCACGAGTGCGAGCGAACCGCGCAAGGCTTTTCGCCGTGGGCGATACGTCAGCCGCACGATTCCCGCCGCACCGCCGCTCGCGCGCGTGACCGCCAGGAAAGCACCTGCACCGAGACGGCGCAACGTGGACTGCGAGTAGAAACGAAACGCCCAACCCTCGCGCGCGGCGAGCGCTCGCAATGCACGTGCGTAGCTCGATGTCGTCAACACATTCGGCGGCAGACTCGTCAGCCAGCGGGCCAAGTGATTGCCACGATCGGTCGCCAGCACTCGCTCGACATCGACGCCCTGCAAAGAGCCGGCTACGGTGATTTCTTCGAGCAGCCGCTTACGACTCGGCTTGGATTTGAACGTAGGCAGGCGCGCGCTGCCGGCGAGTACCGCGGCGAGCGTCGCCTCGAGCAGCTCGGGCCTCGATTCGCCGGGAAGGATGAGCAGAACGCGCCGGGGCGCTACACTCGCGATGTCCTTCCAAGCGCGTCCCGCCAATGTCAGGCGTTCGAACGCGCTCGCCGTGCGCTTGAAGAGGGTGATGCTGACGGGCGCCGTAACGGCGCCGATGCGCCCACACAGTGTCTGCACCGTGCCGCGGGTGCGTGCATCGCGATACAGCTGCTGCCAGACGCTCGCGGAGGGCAGTTCGGCCAACGCCTCCTCGATGTTGTCGCTCGTCGCGATGACGATCACGGCGTCGTGTGCCGCCAGGAGACGCTCGTTCACACGAGCGCGTGTAGCGCTCACGCGAGTATTACCGGGCGGGGGGAGTAGGGAAGCAACCATCTCGATGAGTACTAGCAGATATCGCGCGAGGCATTTCGAACCGCATTCGCGGCTCGGACGATGGCAATCGCCGCGGATGTATCTAACAATTAGCGGCCCGCATGATACGCGGGCAGCAGTTCCTTGAGGAAAGATCGCGCATGAATGACGTGTCGAAAGTGTCGCAGCCCGTGCAGGATCAGGATCCCGACGAGACGCGCGAGTGGGTGGAGTCGATCGATTCCGTGTTGAAGGCGCAGGGCCCCGAACGGGCGCACTTTCTTCTGGAGAAGCTCATCGACCACGCGCGCCGTTCGGGCGCTTACCTGCCGTACAAACCCAATACCGCGTATGTAAATACGATTTCGGGCGCTCAGGAGAAGGAGTACCCGGGCGATCGCACGATCGAACGGCGGCTCGAGTCCTATCTGCGCTGGAACGCGATGGCGATGGTGGTGCAGGCCAATCGAGCGAGCGCCGAGTACGGTGGTCACATTGCGAGCTATGCCTCGGCCGCGACGATGTACGAAGTGGGTTTTAATCACTTCTGGCGTGCGTCCTCCGAGCATCATCCGGGCGACATGATCTACATCCAAGGCCACGCCGCGCCCGGCATCTATGCGCGTGCCTTTCTCGAAGGCCGCCTCAGCGAGGATCAGCTCAAGCACTTCCGCAAGGAAGTCCAGAGCGAGCATGGCTTGAGCTCCTATCCGCATCCATGGCTGATGCCCGACTTCTGGCAGTTCCCGACGGTGTCGATGGGCTTGGGTCCCATGATGGCGATCTACCAGGCGCGCTTCCAGCGGTATCTGGAGCATCGCGGCATCGCAAAGCCTTCCGATCGCAAGATCTGGGCGTTCCTGGGCGATGGCGAAATGGACGAGCCCGAGTCGATGGGCGCGATCACCATGCCGGTGCGCGAGAAGCTCGACAACTTGATCTTCGTGATCAACTGCAACCTGCAGCGCCTCGACGGGCCGGTCCGTGGCAACGGCAAGATCATCCAGGAGCTCGAAGCCGCGTTCCTCGGCGCCGGCTGGAACGTCATCAAGGTCATCTGGGGCACGCGCTGGGATCCGCTGCTCGCTCGCGACACGAAGGGCCTGTTGCGCCGCGTGATGGAAGAGTGCGTCGACGGCGAGTATCAGAACTTTAAGGCGAAGGGCGGCGCGTACACGCGCGAGCATTTCTTCGGCAAGTATCCCGAGCTCAAAGAGATGGTCGCGACGATGACCGATGAGGACATCTGGCGGCTGAACCGCGGCGGCCACGATTACAAGAAGGTGTGGAATGCCTACCACGCAGCGATGAACACCAAGGGTCAACCCACGGTGATTCTGTGCAAGACGGTGAAGGGCTTCTTGATGGGCCGCTGGGGCGAGAGCCAGAACATCACCCACCAGCAGAAGAAGCTCGACGATGAGGCGCTGAAGGAATTCCGCAACCGCATTTTCATCGAGGTCTCCGATGAGGAGATCAAGAATGCGCCGTTCAAGAAGCCGCCGCCGGACAGCGCTGAAATGAAGTATCTGCAGGAGCGCCGCAAGATGCTCGGCGGCTCGTTGCCGCAGCGTCGCACACAGTCGGCACCCTTGACCGTGCCGCCGCTGGAAGCGTTCGATGGGCTGCTGCAGTCCTCGGGCGATCGCGAGTTCTCCACCACCATGGCCTTGGTGCGCATCCTGCAAACGCTGGTGAAGGACAAGCATATCGGCCCGCACATCGTGCCGATCGTGCCGGATGAGGCACGCACCTTCGGCATGGAAGGCATGTTCCGGCAGATCGGCATCTACTCCTCGATGGGCCAGCTCTACACACCGCAGGATGCCGAGCAGTTGATGTATTACCGCGAGGACAAGAAGGGCCAGATTCTCGAAGAAGGCATCAACGAAGGCGGCGCGTTGTGCTCGTTCATCGCAGCGGGCACGGCGTACGCCAACTACGACGTGAACATGGTGCCGTTCTACATCTTCTATTCGATGTTCGGCTTCCAACGCGTGGGCGATTTCATCTGGGCCGCAGGCGACAGCCAAGCGCGAGGCTTTTTGATCGGCGGTACCGCCGGACGCACGACGCTCGCTGGCGAAGGTCTGCAACACCAGGACGGCCATAGCCCGCTGCTGGCGAGCACGGTGCCGAACTGCATCTCGTACGACCCGACGTTCGCGTACGAGCTCGCGGTGATCATCCAGGATGGCCTCAAGCGCATGTACGCGGAGCAGGAAGATGTCTTCTATTACATCGCCTGCATGAACGAGAACTACGAGCACCCGGCAATGCCACAAGGTGTGCAGCAGGGCATCTTGAAGGGCATGTACCTGTTCCAGATCGGCGGCCGCGGCAAGGTGCGTGTGAACCTGATGGGCTCCGGTACGATCCTGCGCGAAGTACTCGCGGCGGCCGAAATCCTGGAGAAGGAATACGGCGTACCCGCCGATGTGTTCAGCGTGCCGAGCTTCTCGGAGCTGCGACGCGAAGCGCTCGATGCGGAGCGCTGGAACCTGCTGCATCCGCACGACAAGCCGCGCGTGCCGTATGTGGCGCAGTGTCTTGGCGATCGCACCGATCCGTTCATCGCCGCGACCGACTACATGAAGATCGTGCCGGATCAGATCCGCCAGTGGGTGCCAGGCCGCTTCACCGTCTTGGGCACAGACGGTTATGGCCGCAGCGACGGTCGCGCTGCCTTACGTCGCCACTTCGAAGTGGATCGACATCACCTCGTGGTGGCATCGCTCCGTGCGCTCGCCGACGAAGGCAAGCTCGACATGGCCACGGTGCTCGGCGCGATGAAGAAATACGGCATCGATCCCGAGAAGCCCAATCCGGTGACCGTGTAAGAGGGCAGGGGGCGCTGGCCAGAGCCCAGAGTCTCTACCACCACAGTTGTTCGTAGCATCGATCTCTCTAATGAAAGACATCATCATT
>CBJNAT010000194.1:0-6072 GCA_966434585.1 uncultured Gammaproteobacteria bacterium
GGTGTGGAAGCTGCGCCGCGCGAGGCACCGTCCTCACTGAGCCTGCTCGATCTTCTCCTGCGCGGCGCGATTGTCGTCGGGCGTCGCATGAATGTGCTCCTGCTGCGCTTCCGCATCCGGCTCGAAGCTGAGTTTGATGTACATCGGGAAGTGATCCGAGCCAATCTTCGGCAAGCGCTGAAAGTCGACGACGCGAAAGTGTCGCGAGTGGAAGAAATGATCCAGAGGGAAGCGAATCAGCGGCCAGTTTGCATGAAACGAGTGGTAGAAGCCGCGCCCAATGCGCGGATCGAGCATGCCGCTGATCGCACGGAACAAGTCGTTCGTGCGCGACCAAGCGACATCGTTCAAATCGCCCAGCACTACGCCCGGTACGTGCTTCTTTTTCATCTCACGCCCGACGATCAAGAGCTCGGCATCGCGCTCCGTGGAGCGTGTATTCTCGTGCGGCACGGGCGGACGAGGATGCATGCAACGCACCTCCACTTCCTGCCCGCTCCTCAAACGCAAGCACGCGTGGATGGATGGGACATCGTCTTGTACGAGAAACCTCACGGCCGCATTGCGTAGTTCCAGCCGCGAGTACAACAGCATCCCATACGTATTGTCTTGAGGCTGCAGCACGGTGAATGGATGCGAGCGCTCCAGACCGGCCAGTTGCTCCTGCCACCAAGTATCGCACTCGACCGTCAGCACGATGTCCGGATCGTATCGCTCGATCAAACGAAGCAACGCTCCTGCATCGCGGTTCGTCATCAGAACGTTCGAGAACAAGAGGCTGAATGCCGAGTTCGAGTCAGCGTGGCGACTGCGCTGCACTTGTCGTCGCGAGAGTCGCGTATAGGGATACATGCGATAGGCCTGATAAGCGAGGCAACCGCTCAAAAGCGCCATGAACATGTATTCCCACTTGCTGGAACCATCTCGTGTCAGAGCGTAGGCGAGCAGTGCAAACGCCAACACGAACGTAATCTGCAGGCGCGGAAAATCGAACACCCGCACCCACCAATCGTCCAGGTCCGTCAACGGCAGCAGTGTCGCTGCGATCATTGCAGCGCCTAGAGCGACGATGATCGCTTCACCCATAGATCATGAATTACCTGTTCGCGCCCGAACGTCGGCCGCGCACGAAGTCGATGCTGTGCTCGGTTCCTAGCGTCATTGCGGGCTCTATCCTGACAAAAAAAGGAACCGAGCTCTCCGAGAGTTCCCGCGCCCGCCGAGCTTTGTAGTCATAGGCCGAATGCCGCTGTAGCCAAGGTTTCTACAAGCTCGCTGTCGAACGCGCTGCTCACGTCCAACAGTGATACGCGTCGCACAATGCGATAAGCACGCGTTCATCGAGTGCCCGTATCATCCGGCCTGTGATCGCCACGAACGGTGAGTTATGAGCCACGACAACAACGACGTCGTCAGTCGCGCCTTGATGGACTGGTCGCGCTGGATGGAGGTTGCCACGCGGCACTTCGACGCGATGCTCGAGCGGCTCGGGTGGTTCGAGGAGTCGTTCGTCTCCGCGGACGAGCAGGGGACACGGTCCACAACAAAGAACGTGGTCCAGTAACGGCTCGCTCGCGAGCTCTAGGGCGCCTCAAGAATCCGAAGCGCCAGACATTCCTCGAAGAAGCCGATCGCGCGCAAGTGATACGCGCGCGCAATCCGATGCATACTTGCGTTGTGCCCTGAAGCGATCTGCAATTGCATGATGACGTGTGGACTGCTGCTCAGCAGGGTTCTCACACCTTCGAGAACGCTCCAGCCGGTCACTTGCATCGCTTCGAATTCCGCGACACTGAACTGCACCGGCAGACGTATGCTCGGTAGCACTCGCTCCCATGCGTCGGGCACCGCGATGGCGTCCAGATACTCTGCCGTTGGCATAGGGCGAAGTAGCGAGCGGTCATACCGATCTGCAGCGGCGGTGAAGGTTTCTGGTGGCCCGAATAGCAGGGACTTGCGCAACGCTTCGTCTAGTACTGGCAGATGCGTTTGAGCGCCGGGCCACGATCGAACTTCTTTGCCGGCCTCTGAATGCGAGAAGCGTATAGGTACGCCGAGCACATCGACCCCGCTGAGGGTTTTCCCACGCGGATGTGCTGCCATGAGCAGTGCAAGGATGCCGCCGATGGAGTGGCCGATGATGAACTTGGGACCCTCGAAGCGGTTTGTAGCGGTCCATGTCTCAATGGCATCGAAAAGAAGCTCGACTTGCGAACTCAAGGTGAGCCGCGAGGAATCGCATGCCCGCGATGCTCCGTAGCCTGGACGATCGAGCGCAAGGACGTGAAAGCCCAGACAAGCACCGAGTTCCAGCAAAGAAGCGCCATCTGTAGGGCAGTGCCAATACCCCGCGCTGTAGCCGCCGCCGTGGAGCGCCATGATCAACCCGCGCGAGTGTCGTGTTGACTGCTCCCCCCCAGTAGTCCTGACCGGCGACGCGAGTAGGCCTGACAAGTGCAAGCCACTCGTGTCGACGCGTACCGACTCTATCGTTGAGATGTGCGTCATGCGCAGCACTTCGCTCCGCGGGAATCAGCTGTCGATCGCGGAGATTACAGCGGAGGGACAGCGCCTCGCTTGCACGGCAGCACGTGATCATTCGTCCAAAACTATGCTTCGGTTGAGCCCTTGCTCCCGTCAGGAGCTCAGCATTGACAAAGGTTGCGGGCGGTGCTCAATTCGAGACATCCACGAGGTTCGATCGGTTGTCGGCCGCTATGAACTCAATCAATCGCAAAGCGCAGGCAAGTATCGCCGACTGGGATCGGTCCGATCTTTCTGAAATCCCAGCCGGAATCGCCGGATTTCAGGCCGCTGTTGGTCGAGGATACTTTCCTTACGAAATCGACAGCGCCGCAGGGGGCGATGGGTTTCACAGCGCGGGAGCTACTGGCTGCATTGGGCCCCTGCGGCTTTCACGTCTCTATGCGAGTGCTGCGTTCTCGGGATTTCGCTCGCCCGAAGCAAATAAGGACCACCAGCATTGCTACGTCTTGATGCTGAAAGAGTCTGGTGGGGATGTGCATTTTCATGGCAAGCGAAGCTGCGCGCTGCATGTCGGCGAGGTCCTGCTGCTCGACTCGAGGCGGACGCTCGAGACCAGACAGTGTGGGAGTGGCACATCACTTGCCATGTCGATACCGGGCCGCTTGCTCGGTTCGCGCTATGCAAATGTGGACGATTGGTTGCTAGTCCCGCTCGACACATCGTCAGGCGCGGGCGCTGTGTTGCGTGAAAACATGCTGTGCTACTGGCGCGCGCGTGAGCAAGTGAACGCCACGGAAGCCGGCGATCTCATTGCGGGGCTCATCCACTTGATCGGTGCTTCCTACAAGAGCCGCAGCCAGCTGCCCGCATTCAAGTCCTATGCGTTGAAGATGCACTTCCTCCGCATCCGCCAACTCGTGGCCGAGAATCTCGAGGACGCGAGCCTCTCGACGGACTTCGTTGCGAACCGCCTGCGACTGTCGAAGAGTTATCTCTACGAGATCATGAGCTCCGCGGACATGACGCTGGGACGACTCATACTCACCACACGCCTCGAACGCAGTCGTGAGCTCTTGGCGGATCCAGCTATGGCACACCGTTCGATCTCGGATATCGCCTTTTCGGTCGGCTTCCAGGACCTGTCGCATTTCAGCCGGAGATTCAACGAGCATTTCCATTGCAGGCCACATACCTTCCGAGAAATGCAGCGGAAGGAAAGTTGAGAGATCTCAGTGCTGCTCAATATCTGTAAGTGAATTGCAGTTTCATCGTTCGTCGCGGACCAAAAAAACCGGTTTGATCCGAATGCACACCGGCGGCAGTGCCGGTGTTCGCGCCTGTTCCGGATGCGTCATAGGCGCCGAGCACGACGTATTCGTTCGTCAGGTTCTTGGCGATCAGCGCCAACTCCCACGTGTCTTCGTTGTTGGACAGGCGCAGATTGGCATCGAGCGATAAATAGGAATCCTGCCGCGCGAAAGGAACACCGATCGACGTCGTTTCGTAGGCATCGGAGTACCGCACGTTGGTCGTGAGCCCGAGCTTAAGGTCCTTGGCTACGGGGAACTCGTAATCTGTCAGCAAAGAAGCCGTCCACTTCGGTGCCTGGCCGGTCGGCTTACCGCTGAGATTCTGATAAGCGCGCACGCTCCCGGGACTGCCTGGTACCGGCCCGATCACGCAACCTTGCGCCGGTGTTTGTCCGCCGTAGCAGGGGGCTCCCGGGAATTTCGTGTACTCCGCCTCGATGTAAGCGACCGAACTGCGCAGGGACAAACCGCTCACTTGCGCAGGCGCCCATTCCATATCGAGCTCCGAACCGCGCGTTCTCGCCGAGCCCGCGTTGAACGTCGTGTACTTGAGCTGCGGCGAATCGAAGAAGTCGACTTGTAGATCCTCGTACTTGTAGCTGAAGAGGTCGAGCCCCAAGCGAACGGTGTTCGCAAACAGCTTTGCCTTGATGCCGCCTTCGAAACCCTTGACCTTCTCGGGCGTGAACGCGAGGTCCGAAAGATCGGTCGTCGCTGCTATGAGCGAACTGATCGAGAAGCCGCCGGACTTGTAACCGGACTTGTAGGCCACATAGGCGGTCACGTCATCGCTGGGCTTCCAAGTCACCGTCGCTTCAGGAGAGGTGTTGTGGGATGTCTGCTCGTCGGCGAAAAACGTGTTCGGATTCGTCGGGTCGTATTGGAGAAAGAATGCGCGGTAGGGCGCAACGACATACGGCTGGGTCAACAGAGAATCCTTGGTCTCATCCGTGAAGCGCACACCCGCGGTGAGTTGCCATCGAGGGGCTATATCCCAGATCGCCTGCCCGAACGCCGCGAAGGTGTGGCCCTTGGTATGTGACTTCTTGTTCAGCGTCAGATAGCGCGTAGCGGGATCGGACACGGCCGAATCTTCCAGACCACCGGGAAAGATGACGTCTTGCAGGAAATCGAGCCTGGTTGAGTCGTAGTAGACCCCCGCCATGACATTCACGGGCGCATCGAACGTCGTCTGCACGCGCGCTTCGGTCGAGAAGGATCTGTATTTCGATCGCTCTGCGCCCCAGACCTGTCCGGCAGTGGCATCGGTATCGTCGTAGTCGCCCAGAAAAAAGTTCTTGAACTGGTGATAACCCATGACCCAGGTGACATCTGCACTGGGCATCGTGTAATGCACATCGCTGCTGGCAGCGTAGGAATCGTAATCCTGGTAAAGGCTGCCGCCATGTCTATCCAACAACGAGTTTCCAGCGGCGACGGCTGCAGGTACGTCGTTGTGATGCACATTCCAGTCGCCCTCACACTCTTGCCCGGGCGCCTTCTGAGGCGTTCCCGTCGGACAGAAGAACAGCTCCTCGTTCCACGTTGCGTTGGTCACTTCGTAGCGATCGGCCGAAGCCTTGAGCTTCCACGTCAAAGCATCGGAGAATGTGTACTTCGCACTCAAACGCCCCGCCAGATCCTGTTGCGCAGGTACATCTCGCCGCGCCGCGGGGGCCGCATGCGACGTCAGCGTTCCAGTGGCGATATCGAAGGTGTCGTATGTCGTCGCAGGCGCGACATTCCTCGCCAGGCCGTCCTGCATGTCCGACCAATGCAGCGCCAAACGTAAGCCTAGTTTGTCGGTCACCGGCCCTGAGATCATCGCATCCACGCTCGGTTCGGCCGTCTTGAACTCATACCCAACCTGAGCCTTCGACTCGAAACGATCGCCAGGATCCTTCGATGTCAACGATATGACTCCTGCGGTCGCGTTCTTACCGAAGAACAGCGCTTGCGGTCCCTTCAGAATCTCTACCCGCTCGAGGTCGTACATGGCCTCGTTGATGATTCGACCTTGCCCATAGTAGATCCCGTCGAGATTGACCGCGACGGACTGCTCGATGCCGATGCTCGTGAAGTTCGATCCGATGCCGCGCAGGCTCAAATTGGCGCCGCTGCCGCTGGTGCCTCGCACGATGACCAGTTGCGGAGTCGTTGCCGATATCTTCTCGAGGTTAGTCAAATCGAGTTTCTGCAGCTGCTCGCTCGAGAGTGCCGTGATCTGAGCGGGTACGTTGAGCACACTCTCTTCGCGCTTTCTTGCCGTCACGAC
>CBJNAT010000195.1:0-6048 GCA_966434585.1 uncultured Gammaproteobacteria bacterium
AAGATCGACTCCACGATCGCCTGCACCGCGCCCCGGTTTTCGCGACTGATATTGAGCGCCCGGACGCGGCCGACAGCGACCCCGAGATAGCGCACAGAGCTGCCGCGGTCCAAGCCGCTCACACTGCCTTTGAAGTAAATCTCGTAGCGATTGAACTCGCGCGTGTCGCTGGCATCGGTGTACCAGACGACAAAGGTCACGGCCATCGCGAGGACGAGCACGATGAACACGCCCACTGCGACGTAGTTGGCTTCACGCTCCATGGATATGCTCTCGACCGGTGCTCGCGTTTCCGCTCTCGGCTTCGTTCTTGTGAACGCCGGTTTCCGCGGCGCGGGCTCGTGGCCCGTGAAAGTATTCCCGGATCCAGGGATGTGGATGGCGCATCAGGCCTTCGAGCGTATCGACCACCATCCGTCTGTCAACCAGCACGGCGATCCGGTCGCAAGTCGTGATCAGCGTATCGAGATCATGCGTGATCATGACGACGGTCAGATGCAGATTGCGTTGGAGGAAGAGCAAGAGCTCATCGAATGCAGCGGCGGCAATCGGGTCCAGACCCGCCGTGGGTTCATCCAGGAACAGCAGCACCGGATCGAGCGCCAGCGCACGGGCCATGGCGGCACGCTTCACCATGCCGCCGGATAGCTGTGACGGCAGTTTGCGGCCCGCGTCTTCGGACAGTCCCACCATCCGCAGCTTCAGCCCCGTAATCGTCGCCAGCGCCTCTTCGGAGACATCGAAGTACTCGCGCAGCGCGAGCTGGATGTTCTCGTTGACGGTGAGCGATGTGAACAGCGCGCCGTGTTGGAACGTGACTCCGTAGCGCCGCTTCACTTGATTCAGTTCCGCCGGCGACAGCGACGTGATATCGCGCCCCTCCACCAACACAGAGCCCGCGTTGGGCCGATGCAAGCCGAGCATCGTCCGCAGCAGCACGGACTTGCCTGTGCCCGAGCCGCCGACGATGCCGAGCACTTCGCCGGGATAGATCTCGAGATCGACACCGTCGTGCACGACTTGAGTGCCGAAGCGGTTTACGACGCCACGCACCGACACGACCGGTGTGCGGGCGCTCAAAAGTCGAGCTCCACGTACACGATCGCGAAGATCGCGTCGAAGAAGATGACGAGGAATATGGACTGCACTACCGCTGCGGTGGTGAGCCGACCGAGCTCTCGAGAAGAGTCGCGCACCTGCATGCCGCGGTACGCACCGACGAGGGCGATCACATAAGCAAATACAGGCGCCTTGATGAGTCCGGCCCAGAAGGTCGTGGGCGCGAGCGCATCCTGCACACGCGCAATGAACTGTGGCAGCGGCACATCGATCAACAGTGCACACAGCAAAGCACCACCCGCGAGCCCCATGGCATCGGCAACGATCGTGAGCAGCGGCAGCGCGATCATCAGTCCCAACACGCGCGGCGCGACGAGGACCTCGAACCGGTCGAGCCCCATCGACTGCAAGGCGTCGATTTCGTCGTTCAGCCGCATGACGCCGATTTCCGCAGCGAATGCGCTACCCGAGCGCCCAGCGACGATGATCGACGTGAGGAGCACACCCAGTTCGCGCAGTACCGCAATCGCCACGAGATCGACGGTGAAGACCTCCGCACCAAACGCCTGCAGCTGTTGCGCGCCGAGATAGGCGACGATGACGCTGATCAGGAAGGCGATCAGCGAAACGATGGGAATCGCCAATACACCCGTCTCGTACACGTGGCGCGCGACGGAGGGAACGCGCATGCGGTGCACGCTCGTAATCGCCCGCAAGAACGTGACCGCGAGCTGACCAAAGAACGCAACGCCGTTGAGCAGTTCGCGCATCTGAGAGATCACGCCTTCGCCAACGCGATGCAGCGCTTGAGCAAGCCAAGAACCGCGTTCTACGGCTGGCGGCTCCCCTGCGGCAGTCCGCTCGTACAACGTTGCGACGAACTGCAGCGAATCCGGTACGGCCGTACTGAAACGCACCTGCGCACCGGTTGCCGCGATGGCCTGCAGACGATCTCGCAACAAGGCGGCGGGCCCGAGATCCAGCGCACGCAATGCACTGGTGTCGATATTCACCACGCGCAGCCCCTCGACGGGCACGCGCAGCAAATCGCGTTCGATCTCGCCGATGCGATCGATGCGCCACGCATCGCGCAGCCGCAGCTCGAGCGTACCGTCGGCAGTCACGCTGTCTAAGAGTTCGCTCAAAGGTGAAACCGCTGCCAGAAGCTAACGGCGGGCATGGTAGCAGAGGGGAGACTGAGACCTTAGGCGCCTCATTGCTCCCTCTCCCGCTTGCACACACGCAAGTCCGCATGCTTTCTTTCGTCATGGCTTCCGACGCGCTTTCGCAACTGCTCGTATTGCTCGCTTTCTCGGTGCTGGTGGTCGCCGCATTCCGGCGGTTCGATCTGCCGCCGATCGTGGGCTTTCTCGCGGTGGGCATGCTGTTGGGGCCGCAAGGCCTGCGTCTGGTCGCAAACGAAGGCACGACGACCGTGCTCGCCGAGCTCGGCGTGGTCTTCCTAGTGTTTACGCTGGGGCTCGAGTTCTCGCTGGCGCGGATGATGGCGATGCGTCGCGAAGTGATCGGGATCGGCGGCGCGCAGATGGGCATCACGACCGCCGTGTTTGCCGCGGCGTTGTTGTTGTTCGAAGTTCCACCACTGGTCGCCGTGCTCATCGGCGGGGCGCTCGCCATGTCCTCCACCGCGATCGTCGTCGGGCAGTTGAGCGAACAGCTCGAGATCAACCGCACGCATGGCCGGCTCGCGGTCGGCATCCTGCTGTTTCAGGATCTCGCTTTCGTACCGTTGCTCGCGCTGGAAGGCGCGGTCGGCAATCGCGAGACATTCGATCTTTCGGCAATCGCCATCGCGCTCACCGGCGCCGCAGCCGCCCTCGCCGTCGTGCTATTCGCTGGACGCGCGCTCGTGCGCCCCGCGTTCTTCGAGATCGCACGACTGCGCAGCAAGGAGCTGTTCACGCACGCGGCGTTGCTGATCGCCGTCGGCGCCGCGTGGGCGACGCATGCGGTGGGGCTGTCGACAGCTTTGGGTGCTTTCCTTGCCGGGATGCTGCTCGGCGAAACCGAATACCGTCATCAGGTGGAGAGTGTGATTCGTCCGTTCCGGGACGTGCTGCTCGGCCTGTTCTTCATCACGATCGGCACGCTGCTCGACATGCGGTTGCTGCTCGAGCAAGGCTGGCTCGTCTTACTGCTCGTGCTGGTCGTGAGCCTGGTCAAAACAGTCATCGTCACGTTCACGGCGCGTAAGAGCGCTGGCAGCATGGCAAAGGCGTTGCGCACCGGGCTGTGCGTGGCGCAAGGCGGTGAGTTCGGTTTCGCGATCCTGACCCTCATGTTGAGTCATCGGCTCGCGAACCCGGCCATCGTGCAGCCGTTGCTGGCCGCGATCGTCGTAAGCATGGCCGCAAGTCCGTTCGTGATACGCCACAGCGGATTGCTAACCACTTGGTTCACGCGCAGACGAGAAGAGCCCAGCGATCTCGAGCGCGAGCTCGCATCTACCCGCGAAGCCGCGGCGCGCTCGCACGTGATCGTGTGCGGCTACGGTCGCGTGGGCCAGAATCTTGCGCGAGTCCTCGAGAAGCAAGGTTTCGAATACATCGCGCTCGACATGGATCCGATCCGCACACGCGCGGCCCGCAACGCCGGTGAACCGGTGGTCTTCGGGGATGCCTCGCAAGGTGAAATCCTGCATGCGGTCGGCATCGAACACTGCAGTGTGCTCGTGATTACCTTTGCCGCGCCCGAAGTCGCTTTGCGCATCCTCCATACCGTGCGCGAGATTCGACCCGACCTGCCGGTCCTGGTGCGCACGCAGGACGATCGCAAGCTCGAGGACCTGCAGCGTGCCGGCGCGACGGAAGTCGTCCCCGAAACCTTCGAAGCGAGTCTCATGCTGGCATCGCACGTTCTGATGCTGCTCGATGTGCCGATCAGCCGGGTCGTGCGCACGCTCGGCGATGCGCGCGGCGAGCGCTACTCGATGCTCCGCGGCGTATTTCGAGGCGAGGGCCAGGCTGTTTCAGTGCAAGAGGAAGTGCGCACGATTCCGTTGACGCGCGGCGCCTACGCGGTCGGCAAATCGCTGAGCTCTCTTGCGCTCGATGCGCACGGGGTGACGGTGCGCGCGCTGCGGCGCGACGGCATCGTCGGCCGCCACCCCGATCCCGACCTCGCACTCCGCGAGGATGACGTGCTCGTGTTGTATGGCACACCGGAAGCGATTGCGCTCGCGGAAGAGCATCTGCTGATGGGATGAAAAGATGGGTTACAGGCTACGGACTACGGGCTACGGCCAGAAGAAGAACAGACCTGAACAGACCATTCTTTTCGATATTCTGACCGTAGCCTGTAGCCCGTCGCCCGTAGCCTGTGTTGCCTGCCAACGCGCCATTGGCTACGGTCGGCCCCTTCGTTAGATCGGGCACATAGACGATGACAGAGCTGGCGCGATTCTGGGCTCAGGTTTATTTCGGCAACACCTTGTGGCAATGGGCCGTCGCGGCGGGCATTGCGCTCATCATGTTCGGTGTGCTGATGCTGATCCGCAGCTTTATCCGCACGCATTACGCGCGCGTCGCCAGCACCCCGGAACACGAGCTCATCGAGATCCCTCTCAAAGTCGGTAGCAAGACCACAGCCGCATTCTTGTTCATCGTGTCGCTGTTCAGCGCCGTACAAGCGCTGCAGATGCCGGACCAGCTGCGCAAGGTACTGCTCAACGCGCTGGCCATTGCCCTGTTCTGGCAGGCCGGCGTGTGGGCCACTACGGCAGTGCTGGCATGGCTCGATCGCAAGCGCGAAGTGAGTCTGACCACAGACCGCAGCATCGTGGGCACGCTCGACATCATCACGGTGATTGCGCGCGTCCTCATCTGGTCGCTCGTGCTGCTGCTCACGCTCGACAACTTGGGCGTGAACATCACGGCACTGGTCGCGGGCCTCGGCATCGGCGGTATCGCGGTTGCGCTCGCCGTTCAGAACATCCTCGGTGACCTGCTTGCGTCGCTCACGATCACGCTAGATCGCCCGTTCGTCGTCGGCGACTTCATCATCGTCGGAGAATTCATGGGCTCGGTGGAGCAGATCGGTGTCAAGAGCGTGCGGCTGCGCAGCCTCACAGGCGAACAGATCATCATGCCGAACGCGGATCTCATCGGCAGTCGCGTGCGCAACTTCGGCCGCATGGTGGAGCGCCGCGTGGTGTTTCGGATCGGCGTTACGTACGAAACGGCGCGCGAAAAACTGCAGCGCATCCCGGCGATGATCCGCAGCTTCATCGAGGCACAGCAGACGGCGCGCTTCGACCGCTGTCACTTGGCTACCTTCGGCGCGTCGGCGCTGGAGTTCGAAGCCGTCTTCTTTGTCCTCTCGCCTGACTACAACCGCTACATGGACATTCAGCAGGCAATCAACTTCGCAATCTTGGAAGCCTTCGAGCGCGAGGCGATCGAGTTTGCGTATCCCACGCAGAAGTTGTGGCTGTCGCGGGTGCCGGCTGCGGAAGATGACAAGGCCGCTGAGGCGAAATCGACGTAGGCAACGACGGGCTACGGGCTACAGGCTACGGCCAGAGGGCCCCACCTCTGAATCTGGCCGTAGCCTGTAGCCCGACGCCCATCTATTCATCTCCCCGCCTCCGTTGCCATATCCTCCAGAAACCGCCTCGACCACGTCGCAATGTCATTGCGCTTCAAAGTCTCGAACATGGACGCGTACCGCTCGCGCCGTTCGGGCAGCGGCATCGACAAGCCCGCCTGGATCGCGTGGCTCACAGCGTGCGCATCGTACGGATTCACCAGGAGCGCACCTGTCAGCTCGCGCGCTGCACCGGCCAGCGTCGACAGAATCAGCACGCCAGGATCGGTCGGGTCCTGAGCGGCCACGAATTCCTTCGCGACGAGATTCATGCCGTCGCGCAACGGCGTGACCAGTCCGAGCATGGCCGCCCGCAGAAAACCCATGAGTGTCGCGTGCGGGAAATTGCGGTTCAGGTAGCGGATGGGTGTCCAGTCCGCATCC
>CBJNAT010000196.1:0-6039 GCA_966434585.1 uncultured Gammaproteobacteria bacterium
CTGAGGACAACCATGACTCAATCGATCGTGTGGATCAGCGGTGCGACAGCGGGACTCGGCTGGGGCCTCGCTCGCACCGTGCCCTATGCGAATGCGCGCATCATCAATCTGTCGCGCAGTCAGCATCCCGATCTCGAGAACGTGTACCTCGATCTCACTCGGCCGGAAACGTACGCCGAGGTGCGGAATCACTTCGAGCGAGAGTTGCGTGAGTTGCGCGGCGAGCGTGCCATCTTCATCCACAACGCTTACTACGCCACGACCCCCGGTTTCGTGAGCGAAACCGATGCGCAAGAGTACGCACGTTCCATCCAAGCGAACGCGGTTGCACCGCTAGTCCTGGGCGAGATGTTTCTCCGCGCCGTCCAGCCCGGCTACGAATCGGGCCTCGTGCTGCTCTCATCCGCAGCGGCGCGTCATCCGTTCGAAGGCAATGCTGCCTATTGCGCAGCGAAGGCCGGCGTCGAGATGTGGGTGCGTGTGGTGCGGCGTGAGCTCAAGCGACGGCAGCGCAATACCTGGGTCGTGGCAGTCCGCCCCGGCTTCGTCGATTCACCGACCACACGAATGAACGCGGCGCAGTCCGCTGACACCTATCCCGTAGGTCCGCAGATGAAGCGCCAATTCGAAACCGGCCAAGGCGTGCTCACGCCGGAGCAGGCCGGACGCGACATCTGGGCGGCATTGCCGCCGCAACAGGACACATCGTTGCTGCTCTTCGGCGAGATGGTGCAAGAACAGCGAACATGAGCCGCATGACCGCGGACAAGTACGAGGAAGTCATGAACATCGACGCGGCATGGCAGCGATATCTCGACGACTGCGAGCAGATGCGGCAGATATTCCTGCGCGATCCCATGATCGAGAAGTACCCGTTGCTCGCAGCGAACGCACATTTCGTGATGCAACAAACGCAAGCCATGGCGTACAACCAGGTAATGGCGCCGCGACAGGACAGTCCCTGCTTCACCAGCCATCACTTTTTCGAACCGCTCATCTATACGGCCCACCAACCGAACCCTGATTTCGTCTACCAAACGGCATTCTTGAATGGTGCGCGGCGCTGGCGGATCACGGGTCGGCGGAACAGCGCGCACTGGGTCGACATCCAAGTGTCGCGCGGCTGGTGGGGCGAGAGCGATTCCGGTGGCGTTGGCAACTATGACCTCGACAGGGACTTCGCGATTGACCCCGATGGTTCGTTCGAGATCATCGCGAGCCCGGAACCTTCGCCAGGCAATTGGCTGCGACTCGACCCGAGTAACCGGAACAACGTTCTGCAAGTACGCCCGGCGATGTACGACTGGGAAAACGAAGTGCCGCCGCAGTTCCGCATCGAGCCGCTCGATACTGTGCCGTCGGCACCCGTCATTCACGACGCCGACGAAATCATTCGCCGTCTCGGGCTTTGCGGAGAGTTCATCAAACATTGCATAGGACGCTGGACCACCAAGGGCAGCCCCAAGCTCCAGAAACTGGCGGGCATGAATCACTTCGTCGCCTATCGCGGTGATCCTGCGCGCGGCGGCGCGAATCCACTCGCACTGTACGGTCAATCCGTCTACGAGCTCGCACACGACGAAGCATTGATCATCGAGACCGACAAACCGGATGCGCCCTATTGGGGAATCTCGCTCGGCACGTGGTGGTGGGAAACCACCGATCCCACGCATTACAAGAACAGCATCAACGGCCATCAAGCCGTCTTCGACAGCGACGGTAAGTTTCGCGCCGTTTTGACCCGCCGCGATCCCGGCGTGCCCAATTGGCTGGACCCGGTGTGTTGGGATGTCGGCATCATTCTGCTGCGCTGGTACAGGCCCGCGCAGGACCCGCAGGTCAGCACGAAGAAGGTGCCCTTCTCGGAACTGCGCAATCACCTGCCGCCGGACACGCCCGTTGTCACACCCGAGCAGCGCAAGACGGAAATCGAGCGTCGGCGCCGTGCAGTCATGCGTTGGTATGGCTACTGCTGAAACAGCGAGCGATCTGATGCAACATTTCACCGAAAGAATAGCGTTCATCACGGGTGGCGCGAGTGGTATCGGATTCGGCATGGCGGAGGCATTCGCCTCACGAGGAATGAGCGTCGCCATCGCAGATATCGATGAGGCAGCCATCGAGGCGCGCGCACAGGAGCTGCGCGCGCTCGGCGCGAAGGTTCTTCCTCTCGTGCTGGACGTACGCGACCGCGACAACTGGGAGCAGGCGGCGCGCGAGACGGAATCCAAGCTCGGTCCCGTGGACATCCTGTGCAACAACGCCGGTGTAACCGGCTACACCCCGCTCGCGCAAACGCCTCCCGAGCAATGGGATTGGATCATCTCCGTCAATCTCACCGGTACGTTCAACGGCGTACACACGTTCGCACAGCGCATGATTGATCGCAAAGCCGGCGGCCACATCGTTAACACCGCATCGACGGCGGGTCTTTACGCGTCGAAGAATTTCACCATCGGCGCTTACACCGCTTCGAAGTGCGGAGTGATCGGGATGTCCGAAATGTTGCGTACCGAATTGGCGCCTCACGGCATCGGGGTTTCGATTCTCTGCCCGGGCCTCGTGAAAACCAATATCGGGCCCAACACTATCAAGCTGCGTCCCGGTCCGAAAACGGAAGCGCCCGCGCTCACGCCTTTGCAAGAACGCCTGCGTGCTGACTCGCGTCGCTACGGCATGGATCCTCGCAAAGTCGGTGATCGCGTCGCGGTCGCCATTCAGAACAACGACTGCTACATCATCACGCACCCGGAATTCCGTCGGTTTGTAGAAGCGCGCTTCCAAGCGTTGCTCGCGGATTTCAAAGAGTCGGCGGATCCGGATCTGACATTGGATCCCGATTGGATTGCCAAAGCCACGTGAGAACGAAGCCGTCATATGCCATTGCACACCCATGACCTGCTGCGAGACGCCGAACGAGCGACGGGACTGCGCGACTGGGGCGGCAACGAGTATTTCGAGCGGGAGTTTCGCGAGCTGCTGAGCGCGATGGTGCATTCGCTCGAGAACGAAGCAGCGTTGACTGCTCAGGGACACCGCGGCGCTGAGCTGCGCGTTGCAGCGGCGTTGGAGGCGCGTCTCGGCTTTATCGAGGACCGCAAACGCTGGCCCGAGATCAAACGCGAACAGATCGTTCGACCGATGTTCATCCTCGGTCTGCCACGCTCGGGGAGCACCTTCCTGCACAGCCTCATGGCACAGGATCCGGCGAATCGCGTGCCGCTCACGTGGGAGATGATGTTCCCGTCGCCGCCGCCCATCGCAGCCGATCAAGACAGTGATCCGCGCATCGAGCGTGCCGAGACGATCATCACGGCGATGGGCCTGCAAAGCCCCGAGATCCTGGCGTTGCACCCGTTCGGGGCGCGTCGGCCCGAAGAATGTCACCTCATGATGGAGATCATGCTGCTCGGGGATAACCTGCCCGCCTGCTGGCGGATGCCGACATTCAACAAGCAACGCACCGCAACCGACCTGGCACTCGGCTATCGCACGCATCGCATGGTGTTGCAGAACCTACAGCATCGATATCGCTGCGAGCGCGTGCTGCTCAAGAATCCAGGCCATATCTTTTATCTCCCGACGCTACTCTCCGTTTATCCGGATGCGCTGCTCGTGCAAACGCATCGTGACCCGGCGAAGGTGATCCCATCGGTCGCTGCCCTGCTCGTCATGATGCGCAAAGCGTCCAGCGACAGCGCACCTCCGCCCGACAAGATTGCGTTGGGCAACTTGCGCGCGTTTGCGGAGGGGCTTATGAAGGCTATCGCGTTTCGCGAGCAGCCAGGCATGAACGAGCGCTTCTGCGATGTGCACTTTCGGCAACTCGTGTCTGACCCCATCGGCACCGTCGAGCGTGTCTATGCTCACTTTGGTCTCGCATTGAGCAGCGAGGCACGACAAGCGATGCAAGCGTGGTTGCGAGATCCTGCCAATCACACGCCGAAGGGCCGCCACGTGCTGAGCGAGTACGGGCTGGACGACACAATGATCGATAACGCATTTGGCGCGTACATGGATCACTACGGCGTCGCACGCGAGCGCCCGAAGCCATGACTTCGATTACGACGGAGACTTCAGCATGAACATTGGCAAGCTCGGCGCCTGGGCCATCGTCGATGGGCTGACCTCGAGCGCCACAGCGCAGTTCGCCCGGAATCTCGAGCAGTGGGGTTACTCGGCCTTGTGGACGGGTGAAGCGTTCGGACGCGACATCCTCGTCCATTCGAGCTGGCTCCTCGCGAACACGAGCACGCTGATCGTCGCCTCCGGCATCGCCAACATCTACGCACGCGATGCAATGGCGATGGCCGCCGCACGTGCGCAGTTGAATGAACAATCCGGCGGTCGCTTCCTGCTCGGCATCGGCATTTCACACGCGCCGCTCGTGAGCGCCGTGCGCGGTCACGTCTACGACAAGCCTGTGACCACCATGCGCGCTTACCTCGAGGCGATGGCCCGCGCGCGGTATTCGGCGCCTGCGCCTGCTGAGCGGCCTCTGACCATCCTGGCCGCGCTCGGCCCGAAGATGGTGGCGCTCTCCCGGGATCTCGCGGACGGCGCTCATCCCTACAACACGACGGTCTCGCAAACCGCCGAGATGCGGCAAATCCTCGGGCCCGGCAAGCTCCTGTGCGTCGAGCAGAAGCTGCTACTCGAAACGGACGCCACGCGTGCACGTGCGATCGCGCGAGCCGCTCTGCTGCCCTACAAAGGCCTGCCGAATTACGTGAACAGCTGGCGACGCGCGGGTTTCGACGATCGCGATCTCGAGGGCGATCTTTCGGATCGGTTGATAGATGCACTGATCGCTTGGGGCGATGAGGACACGCTCGTCGCACGCATTCGCGACCACTGGGCTGCAGGTGCGGATCATGTGTGCATCCAGCCGCTGCATGCAGATCCTGCGAAGTCGATCTACACAGGGCCTGAAGTATCGCTGTTCGAGCGGCTCGCGCCGTTGGCGCGTGAGAGCAATCGATCTTGAAAAGGCATCTCCAGATCTGCGGAACACACATGACTCTTCCGTTCGGGCTGAGATCGCCGAAACGTATGCAAAAACAGCTGCTATCGCACCTGCCCTCACCCTCACCCGCCGCTAACGCGTCGACCTCTCCCGCAACCGGGAGAGGTGAAGAGAAAGCCACAACTCTCTTCGAGCGCGTCCCCTCTCCCGGTTTCGGGAGAGGGTCAGGGTGAGGGTCTTTCTGCAACATAGGCAATGAACATGAAACCCACCAGCCCTAGCACCCGCGAAGCAACCTCCTTCTGCCGGATCTGCGCCGGCTTATGCGCCTTGCGCTTCACGATCGAAGACGAGCGCATCGTGGCCGTGCGCGGCGACAAGCGTAATCCGCTCACGCAGGGTTATGCATGCATCAAGGGTTTGACAGCGCACGAGGCACAGTACAGCGCGGACCGCATCCTGCACCCGCTGAAACGCCGCGAGGATGGCAGCTTCGAGCGCATCGGTCTCGAACAAGCACTCGATGAGATCGCAGAGCAGGCGCAGGTGATCATGGAGCGAGACGGTGCCGACGCCATCGCCGGCTTTCGCGGCACGATGAGCTACACGAACGCCACGGCAAACTTCATCCTGCCCGATTTCCTGCGTGCGCTCGGCTCGCACTCCTTCTTCTCGACCGTCACGATCGATCAATCCGCAAAATGGGTAACGCCCGACCGTCTCGGTAGCTGGGCAGCGGGACGCGACTCGTTCGATGTCGCTGAAGTGTTGATGTTCGTCGGTACGAATCCGTTCGTGTCGCTCTCGACGTTCAACTTTTTCCTGCAGCATCCCGTCAAATCGATGCAGCGCTTCAAAGAGCGCGGCGGCAAGATCATCGTCATCGATCCGCGGCACACCGAGACCGCGCGCCACGCCGACATTTTTTTGCAGCCGTATCCCGGCGAGGATGTGACCGTCATCGCTGGCCTGCTGCACGTGATCCTCGAATCCGGCTGGCACGACGCTGAGTTCTGCACCCGCTGGGTCAAGGATCTCGAGCGCCTTCGCACAGCCGTCGCGAAGTTCACACC
>CBJNAT010000197.1:0-6024 GCA_966434585.1 uncultured Gammaproteobacteria bacterium
ACGTAAGGAGTACCTCGATCGTCAGTTCAAGGATCTCACCGAGGCGCTCGAAACGCTGGACGCCGCAATCAGCAAGATCGATCGCGAAACACGTTCGCGCTTCCAGGACACGTTCGATCGCATCAATGCCGGCTTGAAGGATCGCTTCCCGCGCCTGTTCGGCGGGGGTCATGCCTATCTCGAGCTGGCCGGCGAGGACGTGCTCGCGGCGGGCGTATCGATCATGGCCCGGCCTCCGGGTAAGCGAAACAGCACGATCAATCAGCTGTCGGGCGGCGAAAAAGCGCTCACGGCCGTGGCGCTGGTGTTCTCGATCTTCGAGCTGAACCCTGCACCCTTCTGTCTGCTGGACGAAGTGGATGCCCCGCTCGACGAGCACAATGTCGTGCGCTTCTGCGACACCGTGCGCGAGATGAGCGAGCGCGTGCAGTTCATTTTCATTACGCACAACAAGACGACGATGGAACTTGCATCTCAGCTCATCGGTGTGACGATGCACGAGCCGGGTGTGTCGCGCCTGGTGGCGGTGGATGTGGACGAAGCGGTGCGTATGGCGGCCATGGGTTGAGAAAACGATGCCCGAGTTGCGCTGGATCCTGATCGTTGCGGGTGTGGTGATCCTGCTGTCGGTCTACTTGTGGGGCCGTAGGCTGGCGCCGCGCGAGAAAGAGAAAGAAACCATTCTGCGTTCCCGGGCCGAGCCGCTCATCTCCTCGCCGGCGGGCGGATCGCTTGCGCCGGATCCGTATGCGAATGAGCCGTACTCGTACGATCCAGAGTTGCAGCCCGAGGTGTCGGCAGCACAGCTCGATGTCGCTCCATCGAGGAGCGAGCCTCGTTTTGACGACGATGCGCCTTTCATCCCCATCGAGCGCCGTGAGCCGGTGTTCGAGGATGAACCGCTCGTCATCGATGCAGACGATGAGCCGACCATTTCGTCAGCGCCTGAGCAGATGGCCGTCGAAGCCGCGCCAGCAGTGCCGGCGACCGAGCCGGTACAAGTACCGCCAACACCCGTCAGTGCGACGCCTGCAGCGTCATCGGCTCCGAAGCGACCGCGCGCGCCCACGCCGCGCAAGATTCTCGTACTACGCCTCGCGGCCGGGCCGACCCGTATCCCCGGCGATAAACTGCGCGCCGCCTTCGAGGCCCAAGGTCTGACTTACGGCAAGTACCAGATCTTCCATTACCTACATACGGACGGGCAGACGCTTTTCAGCGTCGCCAGCATGGTCGAGCCTGGCTCCTTCGATCTGGAGCATATGGATTCGACGCCGTTTCCCGGTGTGACGATGTTTGCGCAGCTGCCGAGCAGCATCAGCGGTCTCGAGGTTCTCGAAGAGCTACTGCGCAATGCCAAACTGCTACAAAGCGCAGTCGGCGGCACGCTGCAGGACGAGCGCGGTGCGCTGCTCAATTCCCCGCGCATTCAGCGGCTGCGCCAGGAAGTGATCGATTTCGAGCATCTGGCGCACGCCCAACAGGACGAAGTGGCAGACAGTCGTTCGAATGCGTGATGGCGCGTAGCGGCTTCTCGAAAGCGGAAAGTCGGGCGCTCGAACTGCGCCAGCTCATCGAGCATCACAACTACCGCTACTACGTTCTCGACGAGCCCGAGATTGCCGACTCCGAATACGACCGCCTGCTGCGCGAGCTGCAGCAGCTGGAAGCAGGGCATCCGGAACTTGCATCGCCCGAGTCGCCCACGCAGCGAGTCGGGGCTGCGCCGGTTGGCGAACTGGCCACCGTGGTGCATCGCTCGCCGATGCTCTCGCTCGACAACGCCTTCAGCGATGAGGACATCGTCGACTTCGATCGCCGCGTCCGCGAGCGCCTGGATATCGACACCGATGTCGAATACTCGGCCGAACCCAAGCTCGACGGTCTCGCCGTCAGCTTTCGTTTCGAGCGCGGTCGCCTCGTGCAAGCAGCGACACGGGGTGATGGGATGCGCGGTGAGGACGTCACTCATAATGCGCGCACGGTGAAAGCCGTCCCATTGCAGCTGCGCGGCAAAGCACCGGCAGTACTCGAAGTTCGCGGCGAGATCTTCATGACCGTCGAAGGCTTCAAGGCGATGAATGCCCGTGCATTGGAGCGCGGCGAGAAGTTGTTCGTGAATCCACGCAACGCAGCTTCCGGGAGCTTGAGACAACTGGATTCGCGCATCACCGCGACGAAGCCGCTCGATGTGTTCTTCTACGCGCTCGCCGAAGTCGAGGGTGCGCCCATGCCGCGACGTCACAGCGAAGCGCTCGAGCAGTTGCGTGAGTGGGGATTGAAAGTATCTCCGCTCGTAAAAGTGGTGAACGGGGCTCAGGGCTGTCTCGACTACTATCGGGACATGGGCGAGCGTAGACCGAAGCTGCCCTATGAGATCGACGGCGTGGTGTACAAGGTCGATCGCTTCGATCTGCAGCGCAATCTCGGTTTCGTCGCGCGCGCACCGCGGTGGGCGATCGCGCACAAGTTTCCCGCGCAGGAAGCGACCACCACGCTCAAGGAGGTCGAGTTCCAGGTGGGCCGCACGGGCGCGCTCACACCGGTAGCTCGGCTAGAGCCTGTGTTCGTCGGCGGTGTGACGGTGAGTAATGCCACGCTCCACAACATGGATGAGGTCGAGCGCAAAGACATACGCATCGGCGACACCGTCGTCATTCGCCGTGCCGGCGATGTGATCCCCGAGATCGTGAAAGTGCTGGACAGCGCGAAGCGCGGCTCGACCAAGATCAAGCTGCCGGCCAAGTGCCCGGTCTGTGGCAGTCCGGTCGAGCGCAGCGAAGATCAGGCTGTTGCGCGCTGCACGGCTGGGTTCTCTTGCCCGGCGCAACGCAAGGAAGCGCTGCGTCATTTCGCCTCGCGCCGTGCCATGGATATCGAAGGCTTCGGCAGCAAGCTGATCGATCAGCTCGTCGATGGCGGCCGCCTACGGAGCGCTGCTGACATTTACGAGCTTACGACCGAGGAACTGGCTGGGCTCGAGCGGCTCGGCGAAAAGTCGGCGACCAAGCTCGTGAAAGCCATCGATCGCAGCAAGCGCACCACCTTGCCGCGGTTTCTGTACGCGCTCGGCATTCGCGATGTCGGGGAATCGACGTCAGCGGCGTTGGCCGATTACTTTGGCGGGCTGGAGGCGCTCGCGGATGCGGATGCCGACGCAATACAGCAAACCCCGGACGTGGGTCCCGTCGTTGCACGGCATGTGAATGAGTTTTTCCGTAAGCCCGAGAATCGCAATGTGATTGAGCGGCTGCAGCACCTCGGCGTTCATTGGCCTCCAGTTGAACGGACTCCGAACGGTGCCGGCGGTCCATTGTCTAACCAGACGTTCGTGATCACGGGCACGCTGAGCGCCATGACTCGCGACGAAGCACGCGACCGCATCGTCGCCCTCGGCGGCAAGACGAGCGATAGCGTCTCGAAGAAGACGAGCTATGTGGTCGTAGGCGATTCGCCAGGTTCGAAGCTGAAGAAAGCTGAGGCCCTCGGCGTGCCGGTGCTCGATGAAGCCGCGTTCCTCGAGCTGCTGCAAAAGGCGTGAGCAGGCGCGTAGAAGGCCGACCCGCTCGCTTGCGAATAGCTGCTGTGCTGTACTGAGGCGGATTGGCAATTCCCAGGCGCGTACAATGCGTCGCTCTCGGACGGTAGATTTGCAATGAACGAGATCAATGAGCGGGTCGAGCAGATCCTGCGTTCCCATGCGGGTCGCCCAGGGCCGCTGCTAGAGGTCTTGCATGCCGTGCAGCGCGACCTGGGTTATGTCCCTCCAGAAGCCATTCCGCTCATCGCCGCCGGACTGAATCTTTCCCGCGCCGATGTGTACGGCGCCTTCACGTTCTATCACTACTTCCGCGACACGCCCCCGGGCCGCCATCACGTGCAAATTTGTCGCGCAGAAGCCTGTCAGGCCATGCAGGGCGAAGCACTGGCCGAACATGTGCAACGGCGATTGGGTATCGGCTTCCATGAGACGACCCAGGACGGCCGCTTTTCGCTTGATCCGGTGTATTGCCTCGGTAACTGCGCGTGTTCGCCGGCGATGATGATCGACGGCGAGCTGCACGGTCGAGTGTCGCCCGAACGATTCGATGCGTTGATCGCAAGCGCAGGCGAGTCATGAGCACTGTCGTTTATGTCCCGAAGGATGCCGCTGCGCTGTCGCTGGGCGCGGAAGCGGTAGCGCACGCCATCGCTCGCGAGGCGCAATCGCGTGGTATTGACGTCACCATCAAGCGCAACGGCTCTCGAGGGATGTGCTGGCTCGAGCCGCTCGTGGAGGTGGTGATCGGGCCGGAGCGATACGCCTACGGTCCTGTAGGCGTCGCGGACGTTGCTGGCCTGTTCGAGGCCGATTTTCTGCACGACGGCGCGCACGCGCTGCGTCTGGGGCCCACGGAGCAGATCCCCTACTTCAGCACGCAACAGCGACTCACATTTGCCCGCGTCGGCGTGATCGAGCCCACCAGCCTAGACGATTATCTGGCACATGGCGGCTATCGCGGGCTGCGCAAGGCGCTGGACCTGCGGCCCGCGGACATCGTACAGAGCGTCACCGAATCGGGCCTGCGCGGGCGCGGTGGCGCGGCCTTCCCAACGGGCATCAAATGGCAGACCGTGCTGCAGACGCCCGCAGCGCAGAAGTACGTCACCTGCAACGCGGATGAAGGCGATTCCGGCACGTTCTCGGATCGCATGCTGATGGAAGGCGATCCGTTCGCGCTGATCGAAGGCATGACGATCGCAGCCTTGGCAGTGGGTGCCGACCGCGGCTACATCTACTTACGCGTGGAGTATCCGCACGCACATCGGGCGCTGAACGCCGCGATCGACACGGCGTATCGCGCCGGTTATCTAGGCGAGAACATCCTCGGCAGCGGCCGGCGCTTCGAGCTGGAAGTCCGCCTGGGTGCGGGCGCTTACATCTGCGGCGAAGAGACTTCGATGCTGGAAAGCCTCGAAGGGCGTCGAGGCGAGGTGCGAGTGCGTCCACCGTTGCCTGCCGTGAAGGGCCTGTTCGGTCAGCCGACGATCGTGAACAACGTGATCTCGCTGGCCAGCGTGCCGGTGATTCTCGCTGAAGGCGCTGCGTTTTATCGCGATTTCGGCGTGGGTCGCTCCCGCGGCACATTGCCCATTCAACTGGCGGGCAACATCCGTCGCGGTGGCCTCGTCGAGCGTGCCTTCGGTTTGAGCCTGCGCGAACTGCTGTACGACTACGGCGGCGGGTCCGCCACAGGCCGACCTTTGCGGGCCGTGCAGATCGGGGGGCCATTGGGCGCCTACGTTCCCGCCTCGCAGTTCGACACGATCATCGACTACGAAACACTCGGCGAGATCGGCGCATTGCTCGGACACGGGGGCATCGTGGCGTTCGACGACACCGTCGACATGGCGCACATGGCTCGATATGCAATGTCTTTCTGCGCGATCGAATCCTGCGGTAAATGCACGCCGTGTCGCATCGGCTCGACGCGAGGCGTCGAAGTGATCGACCGCATCCGCCAGGGCGTCGATCGCGAATCCAATGTTCGCCTGCTCGAAGAGCTGTGCGAAACGATGGCCGAAGGATCGCTGTGCGGGCTGGGCGGCATGACGCCATTTCCGGTTCGCAGCGCGCTGCGACACTTCCGCGGCGATTTCGAAACACCGCCTGCGAGGTAGCTCATGCATTCACTGGATTACTTCGATCTAGGTACTCCCTCGAGCGATCAGACCGACGAGGTTACGGTAGAGATCGATGGCGTCGCCGTAACGGTACCTGCCGGCACCTCGGTCATGCGCGCGGCAGCGCTCGTGCGCAAGTCGATTCCGAAGCTGTGTGCCACGGACACACTGCAGGCGTTTGGTTCATGCCGCTTGTGCCTCGTCGAAATCGAAGGCCGTAAAGGCTTCCCGGCTTCGTGCACCACGCAGGTGACGGCGGGGATGAAAGTACGAACGGAAAGCGAAACGCTGACCCGGCTCCGTCGTGGGGTGATGGAGCTGTATGTATCCGATCACCCCGCCGAATGCCTTGGCGACAAA
>CBJNAT010000198.1:0-6008 GCA_966434585.1 uncultured Gammaproteobacteria bacterium
AACACAGCCGTCCCGAATTCCTGCGTTTGAACGACGATGGACGCCTCGGATTTCCATGAGGGCGAGCAGCGCGTCCGTGCACGAGCAAAGCTCGATGCCAATGCCTTGCGTATGTCACGGTATTTCCGCAGCTACATGCCGGAGCAGCATCGCGAGCTGTTCGAGCGGCTGCCGTTCGTCGTCATCGGCGCGCTCGACGCACATGGACAACCCTGGGCCACGCTGCTCGAAGGTCCACCCGGATTCGTTGCAGCGCCGGATGAACGGCACCTGCGCCTGCATGCAAGCTTGCCGCCTACCGATCCACTCGCCGCGGAGCTTCATGTCGGTTCATCCATCGGGTTGCTCGGGATCGAACCGCAGACGAGGCGGCGCAATCGCGCCAACGGGGTCGTCGATGCCATCGGCGAGCGCCTCATCGACATCGACGTGCGCCAGAGTTTTGGCAATTGTCCGAAGTACATTCAGGCGCGCACCGTGCATTTCGAGCTGCAACACAGAGGCGCGCCACAGGCCGAGCACATGACCGCGATCGACAAACGACTTGCAACGCTGATCGCGCAGGCGGACGTCTTCTTCATTGCCACTGCGCACCCACTCGCCAGCCGGAGTACGACGCCTGAACATGGCACGGACGTTTCGCATCGCGGCGGTCGGCCCGGTTTCGTCCAGGTGCAGGGCGACGCACTCACGATCGAGGACTATGCAGGCAACAACTTCTTCAACACCCTCGGAAACCTCGAGCTCGAACAGCGGGCAGGCTTGCTGTTCATTTCGATGAACGATGGCGCACTAGCGCACCTGGCGGTCAGAGCGGAGATCGAGTGGCTATCCACATCGCAGCCAGGACGAAAAGGCACTGATCGACGCCTACAGTTCCACCTCGAACGGGCGGTGTACGTCACGCAGCGCAGCGCCCTCAAGTGGGGGCCCGCGGAAACTTCACCCTTTCTCTGAAAGAGGTCACTTGCGTTTCACCATCGCAAGCACAGCGTTCGCGCGCGCGAGATAGGGACGATCGAGCATCGCGCCTCGCAGAGCAATCGCGCCCGCACCTGGATTCGCAGCAAACAGATCCACTATCTCTTGGGCGCGAGCGATCTCCTCAGCCGTGGGCATGAAACCTTCATTGATAATGTCGATCTGTGCGGGATGAATCGCAAGCATGCCGCGATAGCCCGCGCGACGGACGGCGGCCACGCGCTTGCGCAAACCTTCTTCATCTTTGAAATCGGCATGGATGGTATCGATCGCTGCAACGCCTGCGGCAGCCGCACCGACGAGGCATAAGCTACGCGCAAGCTCGAACGTGAAAGCGTAACCGCCGAAGTCGCCTTTGTTGTCGCTCGCGCCCAGCGCCGTGGCGAGATCTTCCGCACCCCAGGTCAACGCGACGAGACGCGGCGCGCCCGCGAAGCTGCCCATCGCTAGCATGGCCGCGGGTTCTTCGGTTGCGAGCACCATCACCTTCGTCGAACCGATCTCAACATCATTTGCGGCTTCGAGCGCGGTCAGATAGTGATGCAGCACATCGACGTCGGCGCGCCCGCGCGCCTTCGGCAACAGGATGCCCGCCGTCGCAGCGGGTACGACAGCCGCAAGATCCAGCAACGCATGCGGCCCCTGGAGCGGATTGATGCGCACCCAGAATCGGGAGCGATGCTGTGCATTCGCCTTGATGAACGCAGGCACCATCGTACGAGCTTTGGGCTTCTCGCCCTCGGCGACAGCATCTTCGAGGTCGAAAATGACGATGTCCGCGGGGCTCGCGGTAGCCTTTTCCATCTTGCGTTCGCTGTCACCCGGCGCAAACAGCCAGGAGCGCGCGTTCAGGAGTTCTCCGTAAGTCGACATTCTTGCTCGCTCGTTCAGTAGGATTGAGACAGGCCGAGCGCTTTCTCGGCCTAGAAGTTGAGAATCATAGGCCCTTGGACAATCACAATCACGATCAGCGGATGCCCAGCCATGCACAATGACGCCACGTCGCGAGTCACCGTTCGGCACTTTCGACAGATCCTGTTGTGGCCACTGCAGCTCATGCCATTGGCGGAACGTGTTCAGATTCACCGGCACTGGGAGCTCATCGCGGAGGCCGGCCCGCACAACCCCTGGCGTGAAGTCGCGGCTGAATTCACGGGCGATCCGCACGGGTTCCAGGAGCGACACTACTTCGAATTCGTCAACTTCCTGCCGCACGTCCAGCGCGTGCTGTACGGCAAGGGCAAGGGCGTCACGGACTCGAGCGGCGGCTCGACGATGGAATCGTCGATTCGCGCGTTCCGGCGCAACGACGTGCAATCCGTTCGCATCCAGATAGATCGGGATAGCACACCCATCGAGCTCGAGGTCGGACACATCGACCTGTACTTCTTCTTCGATCTGGACATCGTGGTGCCCGTGATCGAAGTCTTCGGCGCTGACCTCGAGCTCGCGACCACCCAAGACATCCTCTTTCGTTTCGGCCGGGCCCATCCTCCCTATTGGGAGGACAGCGGCCGCGGCGGCCATTGCCCCTGGCGCGTCGAGTGGTTGGATGCGAACGGCAGCGTCCTGTCCGCTTCGGACTACGAACGCCGAGAGAAGTACCTCACCTTCGTCTCCGAGCATCGCTCGCCCACCATCGCGGCACATTGGGAATGGCTGCTGCTACCGATGGTCCAGCACCATTCGAGCGAACCGGGAACCATCCGCTATCGACAGCTCGAATACCACCGAATGCCGACCATGGGCTATCTCGCCGTCGATGACGTCGATGGCCTCACGCGTGCGGATTGGGTCCGCTTGGGGTTGGCCGCGGCGCCGGGCGACTCATCCCATCTGCCCTATTCCGAGCGCTACCTCGCGGACTTCGAGCAACGTTATTGCTTCGATCGCTACTTCCAGCCGGACTGTGGGACGCGCTGGATGAACACGCGCCTGATGTGCAGCGGTCACTCGCTCGTGATGGTTGGCAACGCCGCCGAAGACGCCTTCACGAACCTGCACACGGGGCTACAGGGCCAGTTCCGTCACCAGTACTTCCTCGTGTTTCTGATCGCGCATTTTCAGAAGGCCGGCCTGCTGATGCTGTCGGATCGGCTGATCGTCGCGTTGTCGCGTATGGACATCCAGCAAGTCGAAACAGTCAAGCAGTTCAAGCGCAGCATCCGCCAGACGCACGAGATCTTCCTGCGCTTCAACCATCGCTACTGGTTCCACGAAATCTCCAATCAGGTGCAGGTGCGAGAGCTCTACAAGATGTTGTTCGGCCACCTCGGCTCGGATGCGCTGTATGCGGAAGTACGCGACGAAGTGAAGGACATGAGCGCGTATTTGGAGAGCGATACTTTGCGTCGCCAAGCGAATACGGTGGTGCGCCTGACGGTCGTTACGGTGTTCGGGTTGATCGGCACCATTCTCACCAGCATCTTCGGGATGAATGTGTTCGATTTCCCTGGCTTCTCGCTGGCTTGGCAAGTGGCTTTGGTGATCATGACCTGCACGCTGATCACCGCGTTGCTGCTCTATACGCTGGCCAAAGCCAAAGCACTCGCCGACTTCCTCGATGCGGTATCGGACACAGCGCTGCCGTTCAGCGCGAAGGTTCGATCGTTCTTTGCGGTGTGGAAGAAGAATAGGACGAGCGCTCGCGGGCGTCTGCCGGCCAAGGCGAAAGTCCCTTTCGCAATGACACGCAGTGCCGAGGCCAGGGAACAGTGAGTCCGCTCGAGCAGCGCTGTCAGTGTCATTCGCTTTGTTGAGGTGCGATCACTTCAAGGACATCGTTAATCGCACCTTCCCTTCGGCACTCGTCGGTTGCTTGGCAGCGA
Source organism: uncultured Gammaproteobacteria bacterium (assembly GCA_966434585.1). Taxonomy (GTDB): domain Bacteria; phylum Pseudomonadota; class Gammaproteobacteria; order Steroidobacterales; family Steroidobacteraceae; genus DATELY01. Next base: position 3,810 of record CBJNAT010000198.1, read on the forward strand.
TGACGAACACGCGTGAGGGATCGATCTGACCGTCCGCGAGCAACACCTCCTGGACCGTCTGCGCTCGCAGCTTACCTAACGATTCCAGCTCTCCCAGTGCAATCGGTTGCTTCGACATGAGCGCGTGTTCCAGCACCCCGTTGGCGGCGCTGAAGTCCGGTAGCTCGCCCTTCTTCTTTCGCGCGCTTTCGACTGTGCCCGCGGGCTCTGGTAGCTCTCGGGTCGCACCGAACTCCTCTCGATGCTGGCGCACCAGCAGATCGAACCGCTGTGCAGGATCAGCCAACGGGTTTGCTTCGCTGCCTTTGCGCACAGCTTGCCGAGCCAGCGCCGCCAACTTCGACTCGAGCCGTTGCTTCGCGAGCGCCGTACCGTCCAGATCCGAGGCATACGCCGCCGGCACATCGAGCTGCAGGTGTGGCCGTTCTATCAGCGCTTTCTTCAGCGCGGCCAGTCGCTCCTGCCCATCCGCAGCCACCGTTGCTTCACCCGGGGCGAAGTCGATGAGATTCATCTCTTCACCGCCACCGAACAGGTTACCCAGCACTGCGAAGGGTGCGGTCACGCACTTGGTCAGCACGTTCACCACGGCCTTCCAGATGATCGGGCCCAACCGAAACTGCGGATCGTCGAGGCTGCCGCTCATCGGCAGACCCACGTCGATCACGCCGTTGCGATCCTTGAGCACAGCGACCGCTAGCCGCAGCGGCAGCTTCACGGCATCTGGACTCTCGACCCGCTCGCCCAGTTGCAGCTGATCGATGACGAACCGCTGATCCGCTCGCAGCTGCCGGTCTTCCACGTGATACGCCAGATCGACCGAAAGTTTGCCCTTCTCGATGCGATAACCCGCAAAGCGACCTGAGTACGGGGTGACCGATGTCATCTCCACACCCTTGAAGCTCAACTTCACGTCGCTGTAGAGACTCGCGGAGAGCAGGTTGATCTCGCCGGAAATATGTGTGGGCGCATAGCGATCGACCTTGCCGTTCAACTCTATCTTTGCGCGCGAGCTGCGCTGCGAGGACAGACCGACGATCGTACCGTTCAATCCCTGGATGCTGACCGCGTAGTTCGGCGTGATCCAGAAGTCCGCGAAGTTCGCCGAGCCGTTCGAAATACGCACGGTGCCGATGGTGGCCGCGAGTTTCGTCTGTGGCGCTGGCGATTGGCTCGCCTGCGACACTGTCACGGCACGCGCGGCTGCCTGCGCCTGTGCCGGTGTGCGGGCCAGCACCTCGTTCACGTTCAAGGTGCGGTCCGGGGCGATCACCACGCGCGCATACGGGTTACGCGTGTCGATCGAGCCGATGCGCAGGCGGGCTGGATCACTGCGGTAATGCAGCTTCGCGACGCGCAGCAGGTCCCACTTGATGAAGTCCTGCCGCAAAGCGCTATCGATCGTGTGCAACTTCGCGACGTCCAGATCCCCAGCTACATTCAGCACACCTTGCTTCGTTCGTTCGATCGCAAGCTTCGCACCGAAGAGACCGCTCAACAGCGTCATCTGTGTGCGCTCGGCGATGTACGGCTGCAAGGCGGTAAGATCGAGATTCGCGACCTCGAGCTGCGCTTGCACGGCACCATCATTCGGAACGACCGTGCCACGCGCTTTCAGCTCGCCATCATCGTTGATGCGCAACGCTACGTTCACATCGACAGACGCAGCGGGCGCATTGCTGAAGCCGGCGATCTGCATGCTCAGCGGCTCGATACGCACGCGCGCAGCGGGAGCGACGTGCCGATCCTCGAACGCCACTTTCACTCCTTCGATGGCGACATCGGGGACGGCAACGAGCCAGTGCGCCGGCGGTTCGGCCGTTGCTGGCTCGGCTGGGACCGGGACTGTTGTCGGTGCGGATCCCACCAGTTCGCTGAAGTTGAACGCTCCGTTCGCGTAGCGCCACAGGTTGATGTCCGCCCCATCGATGCGCACTTTGCCGATCGCCACTCGTTGTGCGGCGAGATCCACTCGCGTGTCGTCCACTTGCACGCGTGCGAGACGTGCATAGTCCAGCGTTCCGCCGCGGGGCCTCACCGCGAGATCCGTGATGCCGAGCGTGCGAATGCCGGCATTCAGCTGCAAGGTCGGCCTGCTCATAAATTCATAGTGGCCGTCGAATGCCAGCACGCCGGAAGACACTTCGAACCCGAGCGAGTCGCGCAGATACTCCCAGAGCGTACGCGCTTTGAGATTGC
>CBJNAT010000199.1:0-5974 GCA_966434585.1 uncultured Gammaproteobacteria bacterium
TGATGCCGAGCCGCGTGAATGGCCGATAGTTTGAGAGCGTTACCGAGGGCATGGTCTCGCTCTGCGTACTCACGAGCATGCTGCTGTCCGTCATCGACGAGAACCAGTGCTCGCGCCAGCCGAGATCCAATTGCGCGACGTCCCAACCGAGACTGAGAACGGTATTCGTAGGCGTGACGTCGGTCGCATCGGCGACCGCACCGAGACTCAAGACGATGTGGTCCGACGGTTGCCACAGCGCCTGCGCGGAGACCTGCCATGCGTCGTCCGCATTCAAGGCATGCCGATTGGGCAACGGCTGCTCGATGTCGCTGTCGCCATACCCGATCTCACCGCTGAAGTGCGTGATCTGCTTCGGCTCCATGTAGCCCGAGAGATAGCGCCGGACGCGTGCACACAGCACGGTATCGACGGCGCATGCCTTCGGCAATGCCTCGAGCACGATGGCCGTGGGAATCGGGCGACGAATGGTCGGTACGTCCGCAAGGATCAGCACTCGCTCGAACTGCCGTTCGATTTCCGGGGACAGATTGAGCGGCAGATAGGGCGAAGGGCCACGCGCCTGTGCGAGCGGCACTGCCAGCACAGCTAAGGCAGCGAGTACTCCATGCTTCACCACGCTTCGCGTCATTTACGGTCTCATGCGGTTGATTGGCCGGCCGCGATCATACCGATCGCGCGGCACGGTCTCACGAGATTGAAGCGCCGTGCGGACGCCATCGCCACAGCGCCACCGCAAGAATCGCCCCCGTCCACAGCAACGCGCCCCAGCCGATCACGCCGTCGTAGCTGCCAGTGAGCCAGTCCGTGGGTGCGAGCTTGTTATCCGTGGAGCTGCCGCGAGTGATGGCAATCAGCATGACCCAGCTGGCGTGCAGTCCGATGCCAGCTGCGATAGCGCCCGTGCGGTGCCGAATGACGGCGAGCAGAGCGCCGACGGCCAACAACGCCAACAGAGAATCGAGGAGTTCGAGCGGCGTCGCGTACTTCTCGAACAGCTTTGCAAGCACCGCCCAGCCGACGCTCCAGTCAACTGCGGCAGCCTCGAGCTTCAGTCGGCCACCGAGAAAGTGAAGCGAAGCGTAGAGGACGCTCGGCAAGAATACGGCCGCCAACGTGCCAGATTCGCGTTCGACGGCAGACTGCAGGATGCCGCGAAAAAACGTTTCCTCGATACACGCGACCACGAAGCCGGACAGCGCACCGCTCAGGGCGAGTGCCAGCAACTGAGATCCCTCGAGCGCACCTGTGCGCGGCACCCGCAGATCGAGCGCGAAGAGCAGCAGCATCCAGGGCAACAGCAGCAGGAAACCAATGACGAAGCCGGCCGCCACCTGTTGCAGGAAGCGTTGCCGCGGCAGTCCATAGCCCAGCGCCTGCGCATACCCAAGCCCTTGCCGGCGCACGAACCAAATCAAGCCCACGAGCGCAAAGAGCATCGCGAGTCGATGCATCACGCGATGCACCGGTTGATCGCTCACGAGCTCGACCGCGCGCCAGGCCGGATAGGTCAGCAGGGCGGCAAGCACCAGCGCGCCCGCGAGCAATCCGATGAACTTCAGGAACGTGCGCATGCAGTGGCGCTCGAGGTTGAGGAGTCCGCAGCATAATGGCCGGCGCACCTCGACAAAACTCGGCGAACGCATCGCTAGCGTGAGCCTCGCTGTGCTCCAGCGCAGAGATAATGTCGCCACTTCACCGCAGGAGAACGCAATGGATGCGACTCGGGCTCACATGCTGATCAGCACGCTCGCCGACGGCATTCACCCCAACACGGGCGAGCGGTTCGCGCCCGACAGTCCTTATCAGCAGGCGGAGATCGTACGAGCGCTGTATTGCGCGTTGCGCGCGCTCGAGGCGCCATCCGCAACGCCGCTATCCAAAGATTCGTCCGCGAGCAAGGCACCCGGTTCGGAAAAGCAAATGTCGTCGATGGGGGCGGCCAGCAAAGGTAACGCAGGCAAACCGTGGACCGCCGACGAGGAACGCGAACTGCTTGCGAGTTTCGACGCCGGTGTTCTGCCGGGGGAGATTGCCAAACAACACGGGCGCAGTATCGCGGGCATCGAAGCTCGGCTGGAGAAGCTCGGTCGTTTGCGACCGGATCAGCGCACGACCACCTCGCGTTATCCGCTGAGCATGCAGTCACGCGGCAAGGCGAGTGTTTCGTAGCCGATAGCGGCAGTTCGACGTCGGCGTAAAGCGCGCGATAGAGTAGGGCTGTTCGTTGACCGCCGTAACGTCGAGAAAATCGCACGCGGCCCGGTCACGCCTCACGGTCGCATGCGAATTCTTCACGTCATACTCACGAAGGGCTTCACCGGCGCCGAGCGTTCCACGGCGGAGTCGTGCAACCATCAGGTCGCCGCGCATCCGACGGCATGTGCGATGCGAATCCGCCAGGGTCGACGGCGCAAAGGGGGCGTTGCTTCACTCGCGGCCCAGCTCGATCCGCGCGTGCAGGTTCTGCGCATGCCACGCCGCTGGGGTGCGCAGTTCGTGCTCGAACATCACGTGCGGCGCTTCGGGCCGGATATCATTCACGCCCATCTGAACGATGCCGAGCGACTCGTCGCAAAGCTCCAGACGAGCGCAGCCAAAGTGGCGACGCTGCACCTCGATGAGCTTGCGCCCTATCACCTGAATTTCGATGGGCTGGTCACCATTGCGAGATGGCAAGCTGGGCTCATCCCAGCTGACTACCGAGGCGCCGTGGTGCATTGGCCGAATTCGTACATCCCACACCGCCGCCTTTCAGCGCCGGAAGTCCGCGCGCTGCGTGCGGAGTTGGGCCTGAGAGAACACGAATACGTGATCGGCGGCGTTGGCAGCCTGATCATGCGCAAAGGCTGGGACACGCTCATCGAGGCGTTCCGGCGAGCCGATCTGCCGAACGCGCGCCTCGTCATTCTTGGCGACGGTCGTGATCGCGACCGCTTCGCGGCGAGCGCCGACCGGCGTGTATTGCTGGCAGGCTTTCGTCCGAACGTGAAGGACTATTACCAAGTCTTCGATCTGCTCGTCTGTCCCTCGCGTCGCGAGGCGTTCGGGCGTGTGCTGCTGGAAGCGCTCGATGCAGGCACGCCCGTGATCGCCTCGGCCACTGACGGTTGCCGCGAAATTCTGAGCCGCTATCCCGGGGATCTCTTCCCCATCGAAGATGTCGCAGCGCTCGAGGCACTGTTGCGCAAACATCATCTCGCCCGCACTCCTCGGCTCAGCGTAGATTTGAGCGAGCACTCGATCGAGCACGCGGGCCAGGTGTTAGTCGAGGGATATGCGAGCGCGATCGAACGGCGCAAAGCGAAGGGATGAGTTCCACTTGAAGTGCGTTTCGACCGGCTCCACGCGAACGGAGAAGGCTGCCGATTCACCAGTCACGAATCACGTTTGACCCGGCTCGCATGCGCAGTCACCACTTCGTCGTACAACTGCTCGAGAAGCACGGTTTGTTTTCGCAACGAGAATAGTTGCTCGACTCGCTTGCGTCCGGCGACTCCCATTTCGTGGGCGAGTGCGGGGTCTGCCAGCACACGCATCAAGTGGGTAGCGAGCGCCGAGTCATCGCCAGCCGGCGCCAGCAACCCCGTGACGCCGTGTTCCACAGCCTCGCTCACACCGCCGCTGTCGAAGCTCACGACGGGAACGGCACACGCCTGTGCCTCGAGGAACACCATGCCAAGTCCCTCGCTGTCGCCGTTTGCTGCCGCGATGCTCGGTACACAAAGCACGCTTGCGTCGCGCAAGTGCTCCAGCACTACGTGAGGTGGTTGTGCCCCCAAGAAATCGACATTCGTAAGAGCACGCGCCTGATTCTGCAACGTCTCGCGCTGCGGACCATCGCCGATCAAGACAATCTCGGCATCCGCGAACCGCTCCTGCACAACCGCCATCGCTCGCAACAAATGCTCGCCGCCTTTCTTCGGCACGAGGCGGCCCACGAACAGCACTTTGCGGCGAGTGATAGGGCGAGCCGCGGGAGAGAAGCGCGTTTCGTCGATGCCGATGTACAGCACAGTCGTTCGCTCCTCAGGGCAACCGACACGCACAGCACGGTCGCGAATGAACCGCGAAATGGCGATGAAGCGATCGGCTTCGCGAAAGAGTGCCGCGCGCCGCCCAGGATACTGACGCAAGGCGCGGTCGGAACGCTGCTGGAAGACTTCATCTCGTGTCGTCACATCGTAGCCGTGCATCGTCACGACCAGCGGCACAGCCAGTTCACGCGCAATCGGCACTGCGAGGCACGCGTCGACCGCAAAATGAGCATGGATAAGTGCGGGGGGCTCTTTTCGCAGCGCCCGCAGTATTCGATCGGGTAGTTCTCCTCGCGCGGTGAACCGCCAGTCGTTCAGTCGGCCGAATAGTGAGCCACGGTTGATCACCTTCACGCGGTCGGCCGGCAAGTCCAGACCGCGCACGCGTTTGCGGCCGAGAAAATTCGGTTCATAGCGAGCCAGGGATTGCGCCTGGGATTGAATGAAAGTTTCCGAGCCGGGCAAGAGTCGGCTGCGAAATATGAGTACGCGTTTTTTCATGCGCTCACTTCCACCGTCCCACCGCCCGCGCCGCGCGCCGCGCGAGTTCCTTGCCGACGAGCGATTTGTTGCGCCAGTAACGCAGGCGTCGGTCGTCGCGTGCTCGCATGGGCAGCTCATCGAACAGCAGCTGCGCCCAGCGCTGCGTCAATTGCTTCACCGAGAACTCTTCAGCTCGACGCCGGCCGTTCTCGATCATGGCCGCGTACAGTGTGGGATCGGCGCGCAGCCGATCGATAGCGGTCAGCGCTGTGCGCGCGGAATCGGCTTCGATGTAGTCCAACTCAGAACCACGCAGATCGCGATAGGCGAGCTCTGGACCGAGTACTGCAGGTACGCCTGCGTGCCAGGCGTTGTAGAGCTTCGTCGCCGGCTTGTTGGGATGCAGATCCGCTGCTGCAGGACGGATCGCGAGGAGTACATCTACCGTGCGGAAATCGTTCCAGGCGAGGCCCTGGTGCTGCGTGGCTTCGCGTGTGTAAGAGACGGCATCGGTGAGCCAGCCCAGGTCCCGCTGGCGCAGTTCCTCACGCCAACTCGCCTCGCGAAACTCCGGTGCAAGGTTGTTGACGAAACCTTTGAACGCGACGTTCTCCACGCGCGTGCCCCGCGCCGGATCCCGCGGCAGCAGACCGGGTTGCGGCCACAGTGGTATGAGAAATCGATGGACGCCATCCGCCTGCGTAGGGTTCTGCACGAGCTCAAAGTCGGCGATCAGCGCCTCGCCCACATCTTCCCGCACACCGACGAGCACGGCGCCATTCGGGACCTTTGCACGGCGCAGCAGTCGACGTTGTTTCGAACTGAAGATGGCGAGACCGCTCGGCGGTAACGAGTTCGACAAGTGCACCGGTGCACCACTAGCCCGCAGACGCAGATAGGTCTGAAGAATCCACGCACGCTCGCCGGTAACGAAGTCGCGCCAGTCGCGGTCTGGATCCAGTGCAAGAAGATGCTCGAGCGGCGCGTCGTTCAATAGGACGAAAGTGACCTCCACGATGCAGCAGGCTCCCCAGTGTGACTGCACCGTACGATAGCCGAATCGCCCGACCTTGCCACGCAGGGCTGCACGGCCGCGCTGCTATCATGCCCCGCCATTCGCACTGCCCGGAGATCCTCGGTTGAAGATCATGCACGTGATCCTGTCGAACGGCTTCGCCGGGTCGGAGCGCTCGACGGCGGAGTCGTGCAACTCGCAGGTGCAGTTGGGGCATGAGGTGACGCTGGTCGTAAGACGCTCGCATCGGGCGAACGGCGCCAGCATTCGCGATCACGTCCTGCCGCAAGTGTGCATCGAAGAAGTCTCGGATCGTCTCTTCACCGGCAGGCAGCTGAGGCGGATCGTCGCTGCAGCGCAGCCGCAGATTCTCCATGCTCACCTGCGGCGTGCCACTCGAGTTGTCGCACGCCTCGCATCGAACGCACGCAAAGTCTCA
>CBJNAT010000200.1:0-5917 GCA_966434585.1 uncultured Gammaproteobacteria bacterium
CGGTCATGCCGGAGAGCTTCGAGTACATGCGGAAGTAGTTCTGGAACGTGATCGATGCGACCGTCTGATTCTCTTCGCGAACGCGCACGCCTTCCTTCGCTTCGATGGCCTGGTGCAAGCCGTCCGACCAGCGACGACCCGGCATCGTGCGGCCGGTGAACTCATCGACGATGACGACTTCGCCATTGCGCACGATGTACTCGACATCGCGGTGATACAGCGCATGCGCACGCAACGCCGCGTTCAAGTGATGCATCAAGCGGATGTTGGCCGGGTCGTAAAGACTTTCGCCTTCCTTCAACAAACCCGCTTCGAGAATCAGCTCTTCTGCGCGCTCGTGGCCCGCATCCGAGAGGTGCACCTGACGCGTCTTCTCGTCGGCGTAGTAATCGCCCTCGCCTTCTTCGCTCTCCTGACGCTTGAGGCGCGGCGCGAGTTGATTGATGCGGATGTAGAGCTCCGTGCTCTCTTCGGCGGGGCCGGAGATGATGAGCGGCGTGCGCGCTTCGTCGATCAAGATGGAGTCGACTTCGTCGACGATGGCGTAGGCGAGGCCGCGCTGCGTGCGGTCCTCGAGCCGGAACGCGAGGTTGTCGCGCAGGTAATCGAAGCCATATTCATTGTTGGTGCCATAGGTGATGTCGGCCCCGTACGCAATGCGCTTGTCTTCGGGCGACTGCTGGCTGCGAATTACGCCAACGGTGAGTCCTAGTGCACGATAAACCGGTGACATCCACTCGGCGTCGCGCGAGGCGAGGTATTCGTTCACCGTCACCACGTGCACGCCCTTCGCAGGCAGCGCATTCAAGTACACCGGCAATGTCGCCATGAGGGTCTTGCCCTCGCCGGTGCGCATCTCAGCGATCTTGCCTTGGTGCAGCACCATGCCGCCGATGAGCTGCACGTCGAAGTGACGCATGCCCAACGTGCGACGCGCAGCTTCCCGCACGGCCGCGAACGCTTCGGGCAGCAGATCGTCCAGCGTTTGTCCTTCGCCCAGACGCTTACGGAACTCGTCCGTCTTCGCCTTGAGCTGCTCGTCGCTCAGCGTTTTGAGGTTCGCTTCCAGCGCGTTGATACGCGCTACGGCACGGTTGTAGCCGCTGATCAGGCGCTGATTGCGACTGCCGAACAGCGCGGATAGCCAATTCGCCACTAGGGCACTCCGAGAGGGGGGCGGAAAGCGGCGGATTGTACAGGGGAGAAGGGTTGGGAGGGCCAGGAGGGCACTGGGCTCTGGCAAGAAGGGAAATGTAGAAAGAGAACGGCGGACAACTCTGATTCTTTTCTGGCCAGAGCCCAGAGCCCAACAGCCCTCCTGGCCCTTCTCCTAGCCCTTCCCGTTCACAAACTTCATCGGATTGATCGCCGCACCGTTCTTGAGGACCTCGAAGTGCAAGTGAGGCCCGGTTGAGCGCCCGGTCGAGCCAGTGAGAGCAATCGGCTGACCCTTCTTTACGGTATCGCCGACCTTCACGAGGATGCGGGCATTGTGGCCGTAGCGCGTGACGTAGCCGTTCCCGTGCTTGATCTCGACGAGTTCGCCATACCCGGCGCGATCGTCCGCCCAGGTCACCACGCCGGGCGCGACAGTGACGACCTGCGTACCGGCGGGCCCTGCGAAATCGATACCTTTGTGAAACGCGCGCTTACCCGTCAGGGGGTCGGACCGCACGCCGAAGAACGACGAAATCCATCCCTGCGCAACAGGACGACCGCCGGGCAGAAGCTGTTTAGTAATGTTGCGGGTCGAGATCAGATTCTCGAGCACGAGCAATTGGCGCTCGCGATCATGGAGCTGCGCGGCCAGGCGGTCGAGCATCTCAGTGAGGTTCGGGGCGGGGCTCGCTGCAGCGGCTTCGATCGCCATCTCTGGACCGCCTGCGGCTGGCATGCGATCGAAGTCGAACTCGCCTTTCTCGAGCCCTGCCATCTGAGTGAGACGCCGCCCGAGTGCATCGATCCGGATGATGTGGGCATGCATGAGGCCGACTCGGTCGGCGAGTGCATCCAGGCGATCGTCGGCGTCGCGGCGGGCAGCTCCGATTTCGGCGCGCTGAGCAGCCAGTGCGTGGCGCCAGCTCGATGTTTCGGCGCCCGGATCCAGCAAGTCGCCGCGGCCGAGCATCAAACCCGTGATGAAGGTGACTGCGAGCACGAACGCGACTGCGCCTAGCACGGCGCACAGCGCCAGCGGACGATGCAGCTCGAACTGTCGAGCACGACCCAGGCGGCGGGAAAAGACGATGATGTTCATGACTGGCGACCCCGCTATCGTGACCCGTCGCGTACAGGTCCTTAGACCGGTGGCTTTGCGTCCCCACCTTTCGGTGGGTTTGCCCCTACAGTGCGTGCGAATATGCAGAATTGATTCGTATTAGATCAAGCGCCTCTCGCCCGGTTTTCACATTGCGATTTATGACTAAAGGTCTGACACCTCTCGCGGATATCTTGAGCGGCGGGCTGAAGGGGCTCGAGGAGCGCGCCACGGCAGCCGAGCAACTGACCGCGCGCGTGCGCCGCGCGCTGCAAGGCCCGGAAAAAGAACACGTTGTGGGCACGAACGAGCGCGACGGCACGCTCATCGTGCTGATGGATTCGGCCGCGTGGTGCCCGCAAGTGCGCTACGCCCAGCAAACGCTGCTCGAGACACTCAATCGACACAGTGAGACGCAGTTCACGAAGCTGAAGGTGCGGGTCGGGCGGGTGTAAGAGACATAAGTGCTGACAATGCGCGGCAGGTCGCTGGCTAGCTTGCTAGTCGGCTAGTCGGCTAGTCGGCTAGCCAGAGGGTGGGCTTCTGGTTCTTTTTCTGGCTAGCTACCTAGCCGACTAGCAAGCTAGCCGACTGCGGCTACCCCGTCGCCGCCAGCGAATAAGAAATCGGTGGCGTATCCAGGTCGCCAAACGTCTCCTCGCGCCATGCGGTTGGGTCTGCAAGCAAGGCCCGTGCGAGCTTGTTGTTGAGCGCGTGGCCAGACTTGTGCGCGCTGAACTCCCCAATGAGGCTGTGTCCGATCAAGTGCAGATCGCCGATTGCATCCAGGATCTTGTGCTTCACGAACTCGTCTTCGTAGCGCAGCCCCTCTTCGTTCAGGATGCGGTGATCGTCGAGCACGATGGCATTTTCCATCGTGCCGCCCAGTGCCAGATTCTTCGAGCGCAGGTACTCCAGATCGCGCATGAAGCCGAAGGTTCGCGCCCGGCTGACCTCCCTCAGAAACGAGGTGGTCGAAAAATCCATGGACGCACGCTGCCCACCCGGTCGGAAACTGGGATGATCGAAATCGATTTCGAAGTTCACCTTGAAGCCGTCGAACGGATCGAAGCGCGCCCACTTGTCGCCATCGCTGACCTGCACGCTGTTCAGAATGCGGATGAAGCGCTTCGCGGCGGGCTGTTCCTCCAGTCCGGCGGACTGCAACAGGAACACGAACGGCTGCGCACTGCCGTCCATGATCGGCACCTCTTCGGCGGACAGCTCCACATACGCGTTGTCGATGCCAAGGCCGGCGAACGCAGACAGCAAGTGCTCGACAGTCGCGACCCGCACGGCACCTTCGATGAGCGTCGTGCCCAACGTGGTCTCACCGACGCGGTCGGCGCGCGCCGGCACTTCGTTGGGCAACGGTAAGTCCGTGCGGCGGAAGACCACGCCCGTATCGATCGGCGCGGGCTTCACGGCCATGAGCACCTTCCTACCCGAGTGCAGGCCCACTCCGGTCGCGCGGATGGTGTTCTTGAGAGTGCGTTGGCGAAGCATGGTCAAGGCGCCGACGGCGCCGGGCTGGGGGCTGGAGGCTGGGGGCTGGAGGTAGAAGACCTCCAGCTTGCCATGACGTTCCGCCCAATCCTGCTCTTGTCGCACGAGAAGTCCATAAACGCTCCCGAGCGTCCTGACACTGCCACATCACCCAAGATCCAAGGGCCGTCGGCACTGCATCGCGCGATGCGCCGCATCGCGCTCTACCTCCAGCCTCCAGCCCCCAGTCTCCAGCCAACCGTGGCCGCGGCGCCGACTCAGTCCGCCTGACGACGCAGGAACGCCGGTATATCCAGCAGCGAGCTGTCCTCCGGATTCGCAAGTCCGTCACCCACCGCACGACGCGACGGCGCATGGTGGTGCTGTTCGCGCTGGTTGCGGATGTAAGTCGGGACTGCCAGATCGTCGAGTGTCGGTACCGGACGCCCTGCACCGCGACCGCCAGGAATAGCCGTCATGCCACGGCGCGAATCCTGCGGCGGTGCGACTTGCTGAGCGACCGGGCTGCCGATGCCCGTAGCGACGACGGTAACGCGAATCTCCTCGCGCATCTCCGGATCGATCACGCAGCCGACGACCACATTGGCGTCTTCGGATGCGTAGGTCTTCACGGTATCGCCGACCATGCTGAACTCGCTGGTGCGCAGATCGGGTCCCGCGGTCACGTTGATCAGCAAGCCATGCGCGCCGTTCAGGTTCACATCCTCGAGCAACGGGCTCGACACGGCCGCCTCAGCGGCCTCGCGCGCACGGTTCTCGCCGCGACCCACGCCGGTGCCCATCATCGCCATCCCAGTTTCCGCCATCACGGTGCGTACGTCGGCGAAGTCGACGTTGATCATGCCGGGACGGGTGATCAGTTCGGCAATGCCCTGCACTGCGCCTTGCAGCACCTGGTTCGCCGCCTTGAATGCATCGAGCAGCGTCACATCGCCGCCGAGTACCGTGAGCAGCTTCTGATTCGGGATCGTGATCAGCGAGTCGCAGTGACGGCTCAGCTCGGCGATGCCCGACTCAGCCGACGTGAGACGCTTGCTGCCTTCCATGCCGAACGGCTTGGTTACGACCGCAACCGTCAGGATGCCCAGCTCCTTCGCGATCTGTGCGACCACCGGTGCAGCGCCCGTGCCCGTGCCGCCGCCCATGCCGGCAGTGATGAAGAGCATGTCGGAGCCTTCCACCAGTTCGATGATGCGATCGCGATCTTCCATCGCCGCCTGACGACCCACTTCCGGATCGGCGCCCGCACCCAAACCCTTCGTGATGTTGCAGCCGATCTGCAGGCTGGTCTTCACCTTCGAGTGCTTGATCGCCTGAGAATCCGTGTTGATGCAAATGAAGTCCACGCCCTCGATCCCGGTGGCCACCATGTGCGCCACGGCGTTGCCGCCGCCACCGCCCACGCCGATCACCTTGATCACTGCGCCCTGATTTTCTGTGTCTGCAAGTACGAACATCGTTAGTCCCCTCGATGACTATGACTCTAAACAGAACCCGACCACTTCGGCCTGGGGCTTGGGGCGTGAGGCCTGGGGTTCAAAGAGAGCACTGCTCTTCCACCCCAAAGCCCCAGGCCCCAAGCCCCACACCCCTTCTTCAGTAATTCCCCTGAAACCAACCCTTCATCCGATCCCAAACGTTCTTCACGTTCCCCGTGATGGGCAGCAGCTCTCGCCGCCCCCGCACGAAGTTCTCGCGGCCGTACAGCAACAGACCCACGCCCGTGGCATGGATCGGATTGCGCACGACGTCGGCCAGACCTTTGACCTGCTGCGGCACACCGAGCCGCACAGGCATGTGAAACACTTCTTCCGCCAACTCGACGGCGCCTTCCATCTTCGCGCTGCCGCCCGTGAGCACGACGCCGGCCGCAATGACTTCTTCGAAGCCCGAGCGGCGCAGTTCTTCACGGATCAACGCGAACAACTCCTCGTAGCGCGGCTCGACGACTTCCGCGAGCGTCTGGCGAGCGAGTCGGCGCGGCGGACGATCACCCACGCTCGGCACTTCGATCGTCTCGTCCGAGTTCGCTAGCTGCGACAGCGCGCACGCGTATTTCATCTTGATCTCTTCGGCATGCTGCGTTGGCGTGCGCAGGCTCACGGCGATGTCGTTCGTCACCTGATCGCCCGCGATCGGAATCACCGCGGTGTG
>CBJNAT010000201.1:0-5906 GCA_966434585.1 uncultured Gammaproteobacteria bacterium
CTTCTAGTCAAACTCGGGATCGGACCTCTTGTCACGACCCTCGTGAGAGCAGCAAAAATTGTGCTTTTTGCTTCTCGCTCGCCACCTTCGGCGGCGGAGTACATCCCTGTACCCGGGTGGCACTCGATTAGCTTTCCCGTTGCCGGTGCTCAAGCCGCCTTCGCCTGCGCATTACCATCCACCTGAAACCGCGCCATCGATGACTTGAGGCTTTGCGCCATGCTGTCGAGAGCGTGCGTGGCTTCCTTCACCTGCTCGACGCGTTCCGCGTTGCGCTCGGAGTCGGCTTGAACTTCCTGAATGAGGGGCGCGATCTGCACGGCCACGCGACCTTGATCGCTGGCGGCTTGTGTAGCCTGACCGATCACGGCCGACAAGGTTTGAGCTGCTTCGACTACCCGCTGCATCTGCGCGCGCGCATCGGCGGCGAGCCGAGTCCCGGCGCCCACTTCCGCCAGCGACGATTGAATGAGCGTGCGGATCTCCTGCGAGGCTTGTTGGCTGCGTGCGGCAAGCTGGCGCACCTCGGTCGCCACCACGCCAAAGCCGCGACCGTGCTCGCCTGCGCGGGCTGCTTCGACCGCAGCGTTCAATGACAACAACCGTGTCTGAAAGGTGATCGAGTCCACCGTGGCGACGATCTCTTCGATGCGACGACTGGCATCGGCGATGCCGCGAATGCGATCCACGACCTGATCGACCGTGCGACCGGCCGTTGTCGCAACCTCCGAGGACTGCTGCGCCATCGAGTCGAGCTCAGTGATGCGCGTCGTGCCTTCGTTCACGCTGCGGGCGAGGTCCAGCACCGAAGTGCCGGCTCGGTCCAGGCTGCTGGCCATGCGTTCGGTGCGCTCGGACAGCTCGTCGTTCTCGTGCGCGATCTGCCGTGCGGCGGCGTCGACGCGTTGAGCATCGGCTTGCACGTCGCGGATGAGCGTGAGGAGCCGTGCCTGCGCCGCATCGACGCTGCGCAAGAGCTGTGCGAATTCGTCACGACCGACGCTACAACTCTGGCCCGTCAGGACACCCGAAGCGATGTCAGCGAGGCGCTGGTCGACCTGTCGCAAATCGAGATGCACCGCACGCACGAAGCCGACGAGCAGGTAACAGGCACTCAGCACGAGCACGGCCGAGGCGACGATGAGTATCAGTCGAGTGCGTGCGAGTTGGTCGCGACGCTGCGTGAGCTGCACGCCGATGTGATCGACGACAGCCTCCGAGATGCGCTGCACGCTCTTGGTCGCTTTCGTCCCCAGCGAGGCGACCGGCGCCGCTGGCATGGAGATCTCGGCAGGATTCATCACGGCCTTCTCGACGATGTTCGCGAAGCGCTCCGCCTGCTTGGCCTGCTCGATGGATTCCGTGAGCGGCTCGCGTAGCTCGGGTGCCAGCTCGAGGAATCGCTCTAGCGTCCCGGCGAGCTCTGCATGGTACAGGCGCACGCGTTCGGTCGCGCCGCGCAAGAGTTGACGTTCCTCCTCGGTCACCGTTTTGCGTTGCAGGGCTGAGACGGCGAGCGTTCGCATCACTGCAAGCGATTCGATCAGCGCTGGGGATTGCTGGAATCCCGACTGCACGGCGTAGTGAATCATCACGCTTTGATCGAGTATCAGCTGCGAGCGCTCGAGGGCTGTTTGCAACATCGATCGCAGGCGATCGAGCAACTCCGTGTGCGCGGCGTAGTTGCGCTGTGCCGAGTCGGTGCTCGATGCGCGGGCTTGTGCCAGCAGACGTTCGGTCTCGCGCCACTCGACGCTCAATCCAAGCGCTTCACCGTTCGTGTCCCGCATGCCGGCCAGTGCACTCTACAAACTCTGGTCGATCTCGCTGAGTTGTGTAGCCGCATCGAGGTCGTTGCGCAGAACGGCATCTGTCGTCGCTCGGCGATCCTGCAGATGTTCGGACAACGGCAAAAGCGCGCGGCTGAATCGCAGACCCTCGAGCTGCAGCTCCGTGCGCCGGGTGTCCGCGCTGAGGCGCCGCTCGAAGATCGCTGCGCTCATGATCACGGGCACGACGAAGAGCAGCGCGATCAGCAGGAATTTCACGCTGATGCGCATGCGCCGCATCAGCGCGATCGCAGGTGCGAGCGGATCGATGCGGCCGACGTCGAATGTTCTGGCCAAGTTCATCGGTGTGCGCTACGGGTTCTTGGTGCGGCGATTGATCTTGCGCAAGAACGCGATGACATCGCTGATCTGCTCGTCGGTCAGGTGCTCGCCCCAAGCCGGCATGACCGCCGAGCGTCCGACGGAGGCGCCGCCGTCGCGAATGATGATTTCCTTCTGGTCATCGCTCAGAAAGCTCAGGGTCAGGTTCGCCGGCTTGGGATTGTGGATCTTCGCGGCGCGGCCATCGCCCTCGCCATCGGCGCCATGGCAAAGGATGCAGAACGTTTGAAACACGATGCGGCCGCGCACGATGGCAGCATCTTCGGTGGCCTTGAATTCCTCCGCATGCACACTTACCGCGAACAGCAGCGACGCCGTGCAAGCCCCAAGACGCGCGCGTGCTGCGTTCACTGCGACACCTTGATCTGCATCTTCATGTTGGGGTGTACGGCGCATTCGACATCGATCGTGCCCGCGTGCTCGAGCTTGAGCGAGCGGCTCTGACCATTGCCGTACGTACCGAGGTCGAAACTCTGCGCATCCGACAGGCTGAAGATGTTGTGCGAGACCGAATCGGTGTTACGGAACGTGACGGTATCGCCGACCTGTGCGCTGAGCGTGGCCAGGGAAAACGCCTTATCTTTCTGATCGACGAAATGTTCTTTCGCCGCAGCGCCGGCAAAGGCAGCAGCCGCGACGAATGCCAGTGAACCGAGGAGGAGATGTTTCATGAAGATGCTCGTATGAATGAAGGGAATGGAGTGAGTGCTCGCCTTTAGCGAACCGCTAGCTGCGGTGCCTTCGTGGGTTCCGCGGTAACGCCGCTCGGCAGCACTGGCACTTCCACGGGGTTGGCGTCGCCGGTGAGCGTCTCGAGAAAGGCGACGAGATCCTGCTTCTCTTGCGAGGAGAGCTGCAGCGGGCGCATCTCGGGGCTCAAGTTCGTGCGCACGTCGCCACCGCGATCGTAGTGCTCGACGACCTCCGCGAGCGTGCGATACATGCCGTTGTGCATGTACGGGGCGGTCAGCGCGACATCGCGCAGCGTGGGTGTCTTGAACGCGCCGCGCATCGCAGCGAGCGGCTTGACCTTAAAGCGGCCCGGGTCGAACTGGGCCGCATCGGCAACGCCGACGTTGTGAAAGCCGTTGTCGCTGAAATTGAAACCCTCGTGGCACGCCACGCAGTTGGCCTTGTGCGTGAACAACTCGAACCCGCGCTTGGCGTTCGCGGAGATGGCGTGCTCATCGCCCTTGCGCCAGCGGTCGAACGGCGCTTCGGTGGAGACCACCGTGCGCTCGAAGCTTGCGATGGCCTTGGCGATGGTGTCCTTGGTGATGCCGGCGCCCGGATAGGCGCGCTCGAACAGCGTGCGATAGCCCTGGATCGACTTCAGTTTGGCGACGAGCGCGTCCGGATCCTGGTGCATTTCGTCCGGCGATTCGACCGGGCCGAGAGCTTGGTCCTCGAGCGAGCGCTTGCGGCCATCCCACATGAGCGGCTGAACGAAGGCGGTGTTCAGGATCGTGGGAGTCGCGCGGGCGAGTGCTTTACCGTTGTGGCCGATGCCGGTCGGCAGCGCGTCCGACCAACCGAGCGCCGGGTTGTGACAGGTGGCGCAGCTGATCCAATTCGAACCTGAGAGGCGCGGATCG
The DNA here is from genome assembly GCA_966434585.1 of uncultured Gammaproteobacteria bacterium. Classification (GTDB taxonomy): domain Bacteria; phylum Pseudomonadota; class Gammaproteobacteria; order Steroidobacterales; family Steroidobacteraceae; genus DATELY01. The sequence continues at coordinate 3,767 of CBJNAT010000201.1, forward strand.
AAGAACAGCGCCTTGCCGAGTTCGACTCGCTCGGCAGTCGGCAGGTTGTCCGCAGGCGCGGGCACGCTCGCAGGCCGCAAGTACGGATCGGACTCTGCGAATGCCTGCGGAGCTACGCCGAGGGAAGCGCAAAGAATGAGTGCAGGGAGCGTGCGAAGGAGATCGTGACTCGAGGGGAGCATGTGCAAATGTCAGGTGGCGCTGAGGACAGCCGTACACCCGATATCGGACCGTCGCGCCGTGGGTTGAGCACGGAAGCGCTCAGAGTCATCACATCGTGAGCAAGCGACGATGTGTTTTCGCCAAGGATTGCGCGGTGAGCTGATGCGAGCATCGGGCGATCCCCGCGAATGCCGTAGCGACGGCAGGATTCGCCTGCTTCGCTCCGCTGAGCGCGCCTACGCTTCCTCGTTGCCGTACACGATGATCGAGAGAAAGCGGATGGGCAGCTTGATCAACGTTTGCGGTCCATGCGGCACATCGCCGCTGAAGGTGAGCGTGTCTCCCTTCTTCAGCAGATAGCTGTCGCTGCCGTGTCGGTAGCGCAGCGAGCCTTCGAGCATGTGGATGAGCTCTGTGCCCGGATGTTCGAAGTCCGGGAAGATTTCGCTCTTGTCGGTGAGTGTGACGAGGAAGGGTTCGAACAGCTTGCGTGGCCCGCGATCGGAGGCGAGCAGGTGATAAGTGTGACCGCGTTTCGTGCCGCGTCGCACGACTTCCAGTCCCTCGCCGGAGCGCACGAACTGCGCATCACTCGCCCGCTGTGTGCTGTTCTTGAACAATGCCGCGAGCTCTATGCCGAGGGCGGCAGCTAGCGATGCCACCGTGTCGAGACTCGGGCTCACCGCGCCCGTTTCGAGACGACTCAACATGCCCTGGCTGATACCTGCCCGACGCGCGACTTCCGCCAGCGTGAGCCCCTGTCCGACACGCAGTGTCCTCAAGTTCGCGCCGACTTCGCGTACCAGGTTTTGCCCCGGGGTGGGGGGCTGCGACGGCTTCTTTGCTGCGCTCATGCTGCTTTACTCATATGCAAACTGTTTGACTGATAGTAAAGGAAGCTGCTATCAAGAGCCCTCACCCGCCGCATCCGCGTCGACCTCTCCCGCAGGCGGGAGAGGTGAAGCAGGCGGCTGCCAACCAATAGGCTTCGCTTGCGTCATCTCGTCAGGATCGCTCTGTCCCGTGACTACCCGGAACCGCGCATGTTCCGGCAGCCCGAGCGCCTGCGTTCGACGTACGACGCGGTGATCATCGGCGGCGGCGGGCATGGGCTTGCGGCTGCCTACTATCTCGCCCGCGATCACGGCATGACGAATGTGGCCGTGCTCGAGCGCAGCTACATCGGCAGCGGCAATACGGGCCGCAACACCACGATCATCCGCTCGAACTATCTCACTCCCGAAGGTGTGCAGTTCTACGATCAGAGCGTGCGCCTCTGGCAGGACCTCTCGGCCGAGTTTGACCTCAACCTGTTCTACTCGACGCGCGGCCACTACACGCTCGCACATACGGATGCCGCAATGCGCACGATGCGCTGGCGCGCGGAAGTGAACAAGCATTTCGGCGTCGCTTCCGAGGTGGTCGATGCGCGTGAAGTACACAGCGCGCTGCCGATGATGGACATGGAATGCGGTGGCCATGCACCCGTGCTCGGCGCCCTGTATCACGCACCCGGTGCGATTGCGCGGCACGACGCAGTCGCGTGGGGCTATGGGCGCGGCGCCGATCAGCGCGGCGTGGAGATTCACCAGCAAACGACGGTCACTGGCATCGACGTGCAGGCCGGCAAGGTCGCTGGTGTGCGCACGAGTCGTGGTGTCATCAGTACGCCGCGTGTGCTGTGCGCGGTCGCGGGACGCACGCCCACGATCCTGAACATGGTCGGACTGCGCAGCCCAATCTACATCCATCCGCTCCAGGCGATGGTGTCCGAGCCGCTGAAACCGTGGCTCGATCCGATCATCGTCTCCGGCTCTCTGCACGTGTACGTTTCGCAGACCGCACGCGGCGAGCTCGTCATGGGCTCGAGCCTCGATCCGTACGAACTGCACAGCACGCGCTCGACACTCGACTTCACCGAGTCGCTCGCCGCGCACATGCTCGATCTCTTTCCGTTCCTCTCCGAAGTGAAGGTCGT
>CBJNAT010000202.1:0-5900 GCA_966434585.1 uncultured Gammaproteobacteria bacterium
GATCACGACGGCGCCTTCCTGGGCGGCTTGCGGCAGGAATGCCAATACTTCCTGGATGGCTGGTCCGCAGGTGACCGCGAGCCAGCCCGCACCGTACGCACCGATGGCCATGAAGCCGGCATGACCGAGCGAGAACTGGCCCGTGAAGCCGCTGATGAGGTTGAGCGACACCGCCAGCATGACATTGATGCCAGCGAGCGTGAGGATGCGCAACGGATAGGGTGGAATGCCGACGGCCGCGAACAGCGTGCCGCTGACGAGTGCACTCAGTACGCCGACGATCGACGCGAGTGCGAGCAGCGAGAGAACTCTGCGCAGCATCGTCAGACTTTCTCGCGCGTGGGACGGCCGAGCAGTCCTTGCGGACGAAACAGCAGCAAAGCGATCAGGATCGCAAAGGCGATGGCGTCGCGAAACGTCGGCGAGAGATACGCCACGACGAACGTTTCCGCCAGCCCAATCAACAGTCCACCCAGTAGCGCACCCGGAATATTGCCGATGCCGCCGAGCACGGCGGCCACGAAGGCCTTGAGACCGTACATGATGCCCATCAGCGGATCGATCTTCGGAATGGCCATGCCGATGAGCACGCCGGCCACTGCCGCGAACGCAGAACCCAGCGCGAACGTGATGACGATGATGCGATCGGTGGATACGCCCATCAGCTTGGCCGCATCTAGATTGAACGACACTGCACGCATGGCAATGCCCGTCTTGGTTCTCATCACGATGACGTACAGGCAGGCCGCGACGAGCAACGCCACGACGAACACCGTGAGCTGTTCCGACGTCAGGTGCACACCGCCCACCGTGAACTCATAGTGCGGTGCCAGCGACGGGAAGAATTTCGGATCAGCGCCGAAGACCAGTTGGCCGAGGTTCTCGAGCAGGAGTGAGACGCCGATGGCGGTAATGAGCGAGGTGAGCCTTGGCGCGCGGCGCAGCGGTCGGTAGGCGAGGCGCTCGATCAGCGTGCCGAGCACGGCGCAGACGAACATCGCGCCGAGCATTACGAGCGCTGCCTTGCCGAAGGACGGCTCCCCGCCGCGCAGCGCCGTGGAGAGATAGAAACCGGCGTAGGCACCGACCATGTAGACATCGCCGTGCGCGAAGTTGATGAGGCGCAGGATGCCGTACACCATCGTGTAGCCGAGAGCGATCAAGCCATAGATGGAGCCGAGCGACAGGCCGTTGATCAGCTGCTGCAGGAACGTTTCCATGAAGGCGGCGATGCACGCTCTAAGGTTCGATCGTTGCGACGTACTCGAGCTTGCCGTTCGTCACTTTCAACACGACCGCTGGCTTCACGGCGTTGCGGTCCTTGTCGATGGTGATCGTACCGGTCACGCCGACGAAGTTGCGGGTGGCGGCAATCGCATCGCGGACCTTGGCCCCGTCGGTCGTGCCTGCGCGCTTCATTGCATCGGCGAGTACATACGCGGCGTCGTAGCCCAGGCCGGCGAGCGCATCCGGCACGGCGCCGAACTTCGACTTGTACGCGCCGACGAATTTCTGAATGGCCGGGCTCGGATCGTCGACTGAATAGTGGTTCGAGAGGTATGAGCCTTCGATTGCCTGGCCGCCGATCTCGGTCAGTTTCGGCGAATCCCAGCCATCGCCGCCCATCAACGGCACCGTGATGCCCAGCTCGCGTGCCTGACGCGCAATCGTGCCCACCTCCGTGTAGTAACCCGGCACGTAGATGCCTTCCGGCGCCAGGCTCTTCAGTTGCGTGAGCTGGGCGCGAAAATCGGAATCGCCTTCGCTATAGGACTGCTCGCCGACGATCTCGCCGCCCAAGCTTTTGAACGTCTCGCTGAAGAAGTTGCGCAGTCCGACGGAATAGTCGTTGCGCACATCATAGAGCACGGCGACTTTCTTGAACTTCAGAGTGTTGGCCGCGAATTTCGCCATGACCGATCCCTGGAACGGATCGATGAAGCACACGCGGAAGATGTAGTCGCCCACTTGTGTCACGCGCGGATTCGTCGACGCCGGCGAGATTAGCGGCACTTTGTTGGCCTGTGCGATGGGCGCCGCAGCCAGCGTGCGTGAGGACGCCACTTCGCCGATCACAGCGACGACGCGATCCTGGCTGATCAGCTTGGTGACCGCGGTGGCTGCCTCCTCCGGTTTGCTCTGATCGTCTTCGACCAGCACTTTGATCTTCTTGCCCAGTACTCCGCCTGCGGCATTGATCTCTTCGAAAGCCATCATGATGCCGTTGTGCGTGGATTGCCCGAAGGTTGCCGTGCCCCCGGTGAGCGAGCCGAACTCGCCGACGAGGATTTCGTTCTTGCCCGCGTCATCGGTTCCGCCTTTGCACGCGGCGAGAGCGACGACCATAGTCGCCAACGCGGCTACGCGATGCAGGTTCATACGAGTTCCTTTGAAGCTGGGGCAGTGGAATGCCGGGGGATTATTTCGAGTGGGAGTCAGCGCTGTCAAAGAGAGTCGCACGCACTGTAAAGGCTCATGCCTGCGATGCGCTGGTGCGAATATCAGCTGGAACGTGGGGTGCCAGCAGCTCGAGCAACGCCGCATATACCTTGGGCGTGCCCGCGACGATATCGCTCTGGCCTTTGTACTCCGCGCCGGTGAGCGTGCCGACGTGGCCGCCGGCTTCGGTGATCAGCAGCCAACCCGCGGCTGTGTCCCACGGCGACAAGCCCATCTCCCAAAAGCCATCCAGACGACCGGCAGCAACGTACGCAAGGTCGAGGGCGGCAGCGCCCGGGCGCCGCACGCCCGCGGTCTGCTCGACGACGGCTCGCATCATCTTCAGGTAATCATCGAGCCAGCGTCTGTTGTCGCGGAAGGGGAAGCCGGTGCCGATCAGTGCTCCCTCCAACGTGATCTGCTTGCTCACACGAATACGGCGTCCATCGACCTGTGCACCCTCGCCGCGCGACGCGGTGAAGAGTTCCTGACGCAGCGGATCGTAGACGACGGCGTGCTCCATCCGACCGCGCCGCTGGAAAGCGAGCGAGACACAGAACTGCGGGAAGCCGTGCAGGAAATTCGTGGTGCCGTCGAGCGGATCGATGATCCAGACGTTCTCTTCGCTACCGCTGCGGCCGGTTTCTTCGCCGAAGAAGCCGTGATCGGGATAGCTCTTGCGAATGGTGGCGATGATCTCCTGTTCGGCCATCGTATCCACCTCGCTCACGAAGTCGTTGTGTCCTTTCGCGCGAACGTCGAGCGTATGCAGGCGATTCATGCTGCGGATGATGATCTCACCCGCACGGCGCGCTGCGCGCACTCCGATGTTGAGTACTGGTTGCATTGGATCCTCGTGAGCGATTTCAAAGAGCGGGGCCGGGCAACACCGTTCACCCTGAGCAGCGTCGAAGGGCTCTGCTAGAGAGTGCTTCGACGTCGCTCAGCACGAACAGTGCCGGCGGGTATGGCTACAATCATACCGTGCTAACGAATATCCGCATCGTTCTCATCGACACCACACACCCCGGCAACATCGGCGCCGTAGCGCGCGCCATGAAGAACATGGGGCTGTCGGAGCTCGTGCTCGTGCGCCCGAAGTCATTTCCCGACCCGGAAGCCACAGCGCGAGCATCGGGCGCGGACGACGTGCTGGAACGCGCGAAGGTGTATGAGCAACTCGAGGATGCGATCGCGGACTGCGGCTTGGTGGTCGGCACCAGCGCGCGGGAACGGCACATGCGCTGGGAGCAGCTCGAGCCGCGCGCCTGTGCGCAACAACTACTTGCGGCCGCCAGTCAGGAACCGACGGCGATTCTGTTCGGTTCCGAGCGATTTGGGCTCACCAATGCAGAGCTGCTTCACTGCCGCTGGCTGGTCACGATTCCGACGCACGAAGCGTACAGCTCGTTGAATGTGGCGATGGCCGTGCAGATTCTCGCCTACGAGTTGTGGCTGCTGGCGCGAGATGCCCTGCCCGCCACACCAGAGCGCGATGCGCCGCTCGCCACGAATCAAGAGATGGAGCATTTTTATGCTCACCTGCAGCAGGTGATGGATGAAGTGGGGTTCAAGGACCGCACGCCCGGCAAGCACCTGATGCCGCGCATCAAGTTGATCTTCAACCGCACGGGGTTGGATCAGAACGAGATGAACATCCTCCGTGGGATTCTCACGGCGGTGCAGGCTAAGCGGAGGAAGGCGGGGGAGGTGCCCTCACCCTGTCCCTCTCCCGGAACCGGGAGAGGGGACCCGACTTGAGGCTCCTCACCTCTCCTGCTTCAGGAGAGGTCGACGCGTAGCGGCCGGCGAGGTGACGCGCGAGCGTTCGGTGAGGGCAGCGCAGCTACTTCTTCGTGTAATCGTAGAACCCGCGCCCCGACTTCCGACCCAGATGTCCCGCGGTCACCATCTCGCGCAGCAAGAGCGGCGCGCGATATTTGGAATCGCCAGTGTCGCGATAGAACACATCCATGATCGACAGCAGCGTATCGAGCCCCACCATGTCGGCGAGCGCGAGCGGGCCGATCGGATGGTTGCAGCCGAGCTTCAAGCCTTGGTCGATGTCTTCGACCGTCGCGATTCCTTCCTGCAAAGCGAACACGGCTTCGGACAACATCGGACACAGAATGCGGTTCACCGCGAATCCCGGGCTGTTCTTGGCGGTAATCACGGTTTTCCCCATCGCGCCGCCGAGCTCGACCGCAGCCTTGTGCGTCTCGTCGGAGGTCAGATAGCCGCGAATCACTTCGAGCAGCTGCATGACGGGCACGGGATTGAAGAAGTGCGTGCCGATGAAGCGATCGGGACGACCCGTTGCCGCAGCGAGCTGGGTGATCGAAATGGATGAGGTGTTCGAGGACAGAATGGCGTCCCGCTTCATGACTTCGTCGGCCTGCTTCAGGATCTTCTTCTTGATGTCCGGATTCTCCGTCGCGGCCTCGATGACGAAGTCGCAAGCAGCGAGATCGGAGTACTGAGTCGATGGCTTGATGCGCGCTACGGCCGCGTCCATGGCCGCTGCGGTGATCTTCTCTTTCTTGAGCAGACGACCGAGGCTGTCTTTCACCGTGGCGATGCCCTTCGCGAGGATCGCATCGGAAACGTCGATCATGGTGACGTTGAGGCCCGCGACCGCGCAGGTTTGCGCAATGCCATTGCCCATGATTCCGGCGCCGATGACGCCGACATGTTGAACCTTCATGTGAGCTCCCCGAGTGTTCTGATCGGTCAAACGCGTTCGAAAATGGCGGCAATGCCTTGGCCGCCGCCGATGCACATCGTGACGAGCGCGTAGCGTCCGCCCGTGCGATGCAGTTCGTAAATGGCCTTGGTGCTGATGATCGCGCCCGTGGCGCCGATGGGGTGACCCAGCGAAATACCCGAGCCGTTCGGATTGACCTTCGCGGGATCGAGCTCCAGCTCGCGCATCACTGCACAGGCCTGTGCCGCGAACGCCTCATTCGCTTCGACGACATCGAGTTGTCGGGCTGTCATGCCGAGCTTCTTCAGCAGTGCGCGGGTCGCTGGTACGGGGCCGATGCCCATGTACGCTGGCTCCACGCCGGCATGCGCGTAACCGACCAGCCGTGCCAGCGGCTTCAAGTTCAGCGCCTTCACGCGCTCGCCCGAGGCAAGCACGACGGCGCCTGCGCCATCGTTCATGCCGGAAGCATTGCCCGCCGTCACGCTCCCGCCTTCCTTCTTGAACACAGGCTTCAACTTCGCAAGCGCCTCCAGCGTCGTATCGGCGCGCACGTGCTCGTCGGTATCGAAGAAGACCGGTCCCTTACGCGTCTGGATCTCGACCGGCACGATCTGCGACTTGAAACGCCCTTCCGCAATGGCGCGCGCCGCACGCTTCTGACTTTCCACGGCGAGCTCGTCCATCATCTGCCGCGAGATGCCATGGCGCTCGGCGACGTTTTCCGCCGTGATGCCCATGTGATAGGTGTGGAAGG
>CBJNAT010000203.1:0-5886 GCA_966434585.1 uncultured Gammaproteobacteria bacterium
AAAATCTGGAGCGGGTGATGGGAATCGACGAATTTGTCTGGAACAAATTCGGACAGCCTTCAGGCTGCCCGAAGGGCGAAGGCCATGGATGGTCTTCGTCCAACCCACGTTCATAGTGGGTTCGCCGGCCCATCGCTCAGCGAAATTAAATGGAGCGGGTGATGGGAATCGAACCCACGTTAGTAGCTTGGGAAGCTACAGTTCTACCATTGAACTACACCCGCGCAGGGTTGCGATTCTAGAGCCACGACTCACGCTTGGTAAACCCATTGCGCATGCGCTGTTATGATCCGCGCCCCTCCGCGTAGGCCGGGCCCGCTCGAAGATTCCTCAATCATGTCCGATGACTTTCCGATCGATGGCGAACCGACGCCTTCGCACCGTCACGTGCGCAGCTTCGTTGTCCGCGCTGGGCGACTCACTCAGGCGCAGGCACGCGCATTGGAGGAGTTGTGGCCGAAGTTCGGTGTTGAGTTCTCGCGCACGCCGCTCGATCTGGAGGCTGTGTTCGGTCGAGTCGCGCCGCGCATGCTCGAGATCGGTTTCGGTGCGGGCGAAGCATTGCTCGCCTTTGCGCAAGCGCATCCTGAGATCGATTGCATCGGTGTCGAAGTGCATCCGCCTGGAGTGGGACACCTGTTGTTGGGCATCGAGCGCGAGCGGCTCACGAACGTGCGGGTCGTCGCACACGATGCGGTGGAAGTCTTGTCGCATGCGCTCGCACCGGCGAGCATCGATGCGATTCACGTGTTCTTTCCGGACCCGTGGCCGAAGAAGCGGCATCACAAGCGTCGGCTGATTCAACCCGCCTTCGTCGACTTGCTTACGCGTGTGTTGAAGCCTCATGGTGATCTGCGGCTCGCAACGGATTGGGAGCATTACGCGATGCATATGCGTGAAGTGCTCGAGTCGTGCCTAGCTCTTCGCAATGTTCACGGCAGGAATGAGTTCGCCCCGCGCGCAGCAGAACGACCGCTCACGCGCTTCGAACGACGCGGGGAACGACTCGGTCATCAAGTCTGGGATCTGCACTACGTGCGTACGGATGCGCCACAGCAATGATGCTTTGCAGAAAAAAGAGTTGTTGAAAGCACGCGATCAGTGGACTAAAACGAGCATCGACTTCTAACGATGCACGGATGTGCCTGCCTTAGCACGCGAAGTGGAGAGCTCTGATGCGATCTTCTATGCCCGTGGTTGGTCAGTGGTATCGTCGAGGCGATGGCGCGATGCTGGAGGTTGTCGCGATCGATGATGGCAGCATCGAAGTTCAGCACTTCGATGGCACCGTCGAAGAGTTCGATAACGACGAATGGCAGGCGCAGGGCTTCGCCCCTGCGAAACCACCGGAAGACTGGAGCGGCTCGGTCGATGTCGAACCCGAAGACATGGAAACCCTTAGCGATGGAGTCACTGTGCAGGTGACTTGGAGCGATCCGTTGAACTACCTCGATCGCACGGAGGCGCAGGGTTATTCGGAATGGCCGACGCCGCCGGCGGGTCACCGCCTCTACTGATCGAAGTCCTGTTCGCGCACGTCTAAATGAACGTAGCTGTCGTCCACAGACGACGGCACAGCGCGTAGCGTGCGTCCGGCACACGGACCTGCAACGCATTCACCCGTCTCGATTGCAAACAGAGCACCATGCGAACGGCATTGAATCAGTGTGCCATCGGGCGTCAGGAATTCGTGCGGCCGCATGTTCAAGGCGTGACCGGCGTGCGGACACCGATTCTCATAGGCAAACACGCGCTCGCCGCGTCGCACGATGAAGCCGCGTAACGGCCAATCGCCTTCGCCCACGGAGAATGCTCGCGACTCGCCGTCTGGAATGTCCTCTAGGCCGCACAGTAAAACCGGCATCGACGGTCATTCCTTGTGAGCGGGTGCGCTCGCCGCGCTGCCCACTGAGGCATCGATCAGGCCGGCGCGCATCATCAGCCAGAACAGCACGATGCCGGGCAGAGCGATAAGGGTGGTCAGCAGATAGAAATCAACGTAGCCCAGGCGCTCGATCAGTACACCCGCTGTAGTACCCGTGAGCACGCGACCGACGATGCTTGCTGCCGCGGAAATCAACGCGTACTGGGCTGCGGTATAGCGCAGATCGCACAGAGCCGAAAAATAGGCGACCACCGTCACACCGCCGATACCGCTCGCAAGGTTCTCGAATCCGATCGCACCTGCCATTGCCCAGTTGGAATGACCGGTGGCCGCGAGCCCGGCAAAGCTCAGGTTCGAAACCGCCATCAAGATGAGGCTCAGCAGCACCGAGCGCGTCATGCCTAAGCGCGCGTAAGCGATGCCGCCGATGAAGATCCCCGCGAGATAGGCCCAAAAACCGAAGCCAACGTCGTAAATCGCGATCTCGTCGTTCGTGTATTGCAGCTCGTCGAACAAGAGTCTGAAGGTGAGGTTGGCGAGGGTGTCGCCGATTTTGTGCAGCAACACGAACAGCAGCACCAGCCACGCGCCTCGTCGACGGAAGAATTCGATCAGCGGCGCCACGATCGATTGCATGACGGCAGCCATCCCTTGGCGCGTGACGGCCTCACGATGCCGCACGGGCTCCCCGAGGATCAGCCCGACGAGCATTGCGGGCACGGCGAATGCGGCACATGCGATGTAAGCCGTCTGCCAACCCGATCGCGACGCCAGCACGAGCGCTAGCGCACCGGCTGCGACGGAACCGATGCGCCAACCGTACTGCGACATCCCCGCACCGACACCCAACTGGCGCGGTTCGAGGATTTCGATTCGATAAGCGTCGATGACGATGTCGAATGTCGCGCCCGCGATCCCGACGAGAATGGCCGCCTGCGCCGTCGCCATAAGGCTGGCCTTAGGATCGACGAGCGCCAGATTGATGACGGCTGCGATCACGAACGCACCGCTCAACAACAACCACGACACACGCTGCCCGAGCCGGCCAAGCAGCGGCAGTTTCACGCCGTCCACCGCCCACGCCCAGAGCCACTTCAAGTTGTAAACGAGAAACGCCAATGCGAATGCGGTTACGGCCTTCTTCTGAATGCCGTCTTGTGCAAGACGCGTCGTGAGCGTCGCGCCGATCATCGCGTACGGGAAGCCCGAAGAGATCCCTAAGAACAATGCCGCAAGCGGCGCGGCTTCGGTGTAAGGGCGGATCGAGGCCGGCAGCCGGCTACGCCACCCCGCAGCGGGAATCGAAAGTGTGTCGTGGCTCAAGCGTGACGATCCATCGAATGACTGCAGCAGTTGCGAGCGCGCATCGTCGCAGATGTGATCTTCGAATGCATGCCGTCGGCGCGTGCGGGCGTGTACAGTTACGCCATTCGCGAGACGCGACACGTGTTGACCATGGCCAACAGCGACTTCATCCGCCTCTGCCTCGATCTCGGGGTACTACGCTTCGGCGAGTTCAAGCTGAAGTCGGGCCGCGTCAGTCCTTACTTCTTCAATGCCGGGCTGTTCAACACCGGCCGAGCGCTCGCTGAACTCGGGCGGCATTACGCGCAGACGGTTCAGTCATCCGGCCTCTTGTTCGACATCCTGTTTGGTCCGGCCTACAAGGGCATCCCGCTCGTCGCGGCCACAGCCGTGGCCCTTGCCGATCAACATGGCCGCTCGTTGCCTTGGGCATTCAATCGCAAGGAGGCGAAGGACCACGGCGAAGGCGGAGTGATCGTCGGTGCGAACTTGGGCGGGCGCGTGCTCATCATCGACGACGTCATGACTGCCGGCACCGCGATCCGCGAATCGCTACAGATCATCGAAGCGCACAACGCCCTACCGGCAGGCGTCGTGATCGCGCTCGATCGCGAGGAGCGTGGCACGGGTGAGCTATCCGCCGTCCAGGAAGTGCAGAGCCGTTACGGCCTGCCGGTCCACAGCATTCTGAAACTTGCGGATCTGATTGCGTATCTCGAACAGGAGAGCGCACCCGAGCACCTCGCGGCCATGCAGCGTTATCGCGATGAATATGGCGTCAAAGTGTGACCGAGGCCGCTAAGATTGCAGGCGATCTTTGGATGGAGAAGTGCCGCGGCGGCACAATAGCCGTGCTTTCCGGGGGTTTTGGATGCGCTCGAGCGTGAGGACATCGCTGGCGACGTTACTTGCGGCTGCAATCGCCGTCTCGTTGCCTGTGGACGCCGCACAGAAGGCTCAGGGTTCGAAGTGGAACAGCCGCGAGGCCTTTTATCGCTGTCGCGATGAGCAAGGCCAAGTGCATTACGGCGACAGCATGCCGCCACAGTGCCAGAACGTCGACACGGAAGTGCTCGATCAGCACGGCATGCTCATGCGCGAGATCGAAGGCCTGCGAACCCGCGAGGCGCGGGTCAAGCGCGAGGCGGCCGAGAAAGCGGTTCGCGAGCAGCGTGAAGCCGAAGCGCAGCACGACCGCATGCTCATCGACACCTATCTGACGGTCGCCGACATCGAACGTCTGCGCGACCAACGCCTGGAACTGCTCGAATCGCAGTACAAAGTGACGCAACAAAGCATTGCCAACTTGAAGGAACGGCAGACGCGCTTACAAAGCCAGGTGGCCCGCTTCAAGCCGTACAGCAAAGATCCGAATGCCCCGGCGCTGCCGGATCATCTCGCCGAAGAGATGGTCAATACGGTGAACGGTCTGAAGGTGTATCGGGAAACACTCGAAGAGAACCGGCGCGAGCAGGGCGCGCTGCGCGCGAGCTTCGATCGCGATATCCGTCGCTTCAAGGAACTGAAGGGTATTCGTTAGCAGCGAGTTGTTCGTCGCGGCACACGAACTCAATCACGAAACACATCTCATCGAGTGCCACCCAGACACTAGCCCCTGCCGGAGCTGCCGAAACCGCCTGCGCCGCGCTCTGACGCAACGAAGTCGTCGACGATCTCGAATTCCACCTGAACTACTGGCACGAGCACGAGCTGCGCGACGCGTTCGCCGGGTTGGATCGTGAAGGCTGTCTGACCGCGATTCCAGCACGAGATGAACACCTGACCCTGGTAGTCGGAATCGATAAGGCCAACGAGGTTACCGAGCACGATGCCGTGCTTGTGGCCCAGTCCGGAACGTGGCAGCACAATGGCGGCAAGGGTCGGATCGCCAATGTGAATCGCAAGCCCACTTGGGATCAGCTCACTCGCACCAGGCTGCAACGTGAGCGGCTCCTGTAAACACGCGCGCAGATCGACTCCCGCTGACCCGTCGGTCGCGTAGGCGGGCAACGGAAACTCGCGGCCGAGCCGCGCATCGAGGATGCGCACCTGTAGCGCTCGGCGTGGTGTCATGCGTGTTGACTCGCAGGGCTGGCGGCTGCCTGGCCCAAAGCGCTCGCGCGGTACCGCTCTGCAATCAGCATCACGAGTTGCTGCGCCAGTTCTGTTTTCGACATGCGCTCGATCTGGCGGCGGCCGCCGGGCCAGTACACGGTCAGCGCATTGTCGTCGGTGTCGAAGCCGAGGCGATCGCCCACTTGGTTTGCCGCAATCATGTCGAGTCGCTTCTTCTCCATCTTGCCGAGGGCGTACTTCTCCATCTGTTCGGTTTCAGCCGCGAAACCCACCAGGAAGGGTCGTCGCTCCATCTGAGCAACGGTGGCCAACACGTCCGGCGTGCGCGTAAGCGCTAGGGACATCGTATCCGCCGTCTTCTTAATCTTCTCGCAAGCGACCTGGCAGGCCCGATAGTCGGAGACGGCAGCCGATGCAATGAAGATGTCGGCATCGCCGATGTTTTGACGAACTGCGTCCATCATCTGTTCGGCGCTCTCGACGTCGATGCGGGTGACGCCAGGAGGCGTACATATTTGCACCGGGCCGCTCACCAGAATCACATTCGCGCCAGCGTCCAGCGCGGCCTGCGCCACTGCGAAACCCATCTTGCCGGAGCTGCGGTTGCTGATGAAACGAAC